>NZ_CP196842.1:0-189326 GCF_059331595.1 Methylomonas sp. PHL2-19 | reverse complement strand
CCCATCGGGAGAGGTCTCCCTGGGTGGGGTGGGTAATCATCAAACGATATCAAACATCAACACCGATCGAGGTTTGCATGATCAAACATGCGGGTAAAGTCCGATTGACCCGAGCGGAATTTCGCCGCTTACAACGCAACAACGCCAGGCGCGGTTACGCGGTCAATACGATTAAAACGACAGCGGAGTACGATGTCGCCTTGGTTCAGGCGTGCTCCCCGGTGTTCCTGGCCGATTTACTGCAGGCGTTGGAAACGGGTAGCAGTCCTTTAATGCGTGGCGAGGTCACTTTCGATCAGTTGACCGACAGTTAACCTACGGTTGACATTCAACCGACAGACACTGCACGTTCGGCGATCGCGGTCAGCGCAACTGCGTGCAGCTGCTTGAGCAAGTCGACTTCGGGATCGTCACGGTGTTGCCAATTGTCCGGCAACGACGCGATATACGTCGTGACCAGGGTGGGCTCGGTTTTAGCCATCTCGAACAGGCGACGGGTAGTATCCCGGCGGTGCTTAAGATCGGTTAAAAACAGCCAAACAGCTTCTGATTTTGTCATAGTGCACCTCCAACAATCAGGGGGGCACCGATGGCCCGATAGGGCGTGATGCCCCATTCGGGTTATAAAATAGGCCGTTGATAGCAACGGCCGGACGAAGCCGGGTTTGACGCACCCGGTACCACCAAGGATATGCCTTGATCGCCGCCTGAAGACGGAACGCCTGCTCTGCAGGATTTTCAGCGTATCGATGACGATAGCGCTAGAAAAGTCGGTTGAGGGCTTGGCTTACCCCTTAAAACAAGCCCTGAATCGACTTAAAGAAACGAACACTACCGAGGTAGTGTTCGTTCGTTGCTAACGTGTTTTCAAAACCAACTGCTTTCCGTCACGGCCAAGGAATCCGGGTCAAACGCTACTTGCGCGTTTTTGCCATTGTCGTCTCGGCACGTCACGCGTACCCGCGAGGCCGGAGCCTTTCGGTACGGGGCCAGCTCCGCCTCAGTCAGTTGCGGGAGCAGGGCCGTTAAAGCCGCCTTGTAATCGATACCCCCCTGGCTGACGCTTCGACAGACACGCACGCCGGAATGTTCGGCGATGACGTAATCGGCCATTTGCTCTACCCACTGGGCTTCGGTCTTGGCTTGCAGTTCGGCCAGTTGGATGGCTTCGGCTTTCAATGCCTCCAGTTTCTTCTGCCGGGCACGGTATTCGGCCGCCAGTTGATGCCATTGAATTTCGGCGTCGCCTTCAGGCAAATACAAATCCCGCTTCAGGTCTTTCGGCGGTTCTTTTTTGGTGATGACCCAACCGTAAAACGTGATGGTCGCGTTGATTAAAGTCACCAAAAAGGTGTCATCGCGCGCGATGTCGAACACCTTGACATGCTGGTCGTCGAGATAGAAGCACAGATAGCCTCTTTTGGCATCGGCGACCAACAACTGCTGCTGCATTTGCACCCAATACAATTGGTAGGCAACTGACTGCTCACGTTCCTGTACCACGTTTTCGTAGGTGCTGGGATGCGGGCATTTGATTTCGACGGGTTCGCCGTTACCGGTAATGCCGTCGAACGAGGCACGGATCAACGGGTATTGATCGCACTCGCCGCACAAGGGCAACAACAGTTCGTCACACGTGGCTTCGAACCATTGCGCCGCCTTCGATTCCAGTTCGCGGCCGCGACGGACCAAGGGATGGTTGTCGAGGTTGGCTTCCAGGACGATGCCGACCCGTTCCGCCCACAAGCGCCAAGGCGTTTTGTAAGGCGAGCGGTTCAGAATAATCGCCGCTTCGCTGGCGGTTACGCCTTGCGATCGCCATAGCCGCCACGCATCGCTGCGTTGGGCGATATCGACGATTTTCATTCGAACTCTCCGTCGATCCGGATGTGACAGCCGTGCAGCAAGCCTTCTAATTTGCGTTGTTTCAACACCGCGTGGCAACGCTGTGCGAGACGGACATCGTCGAATAGCAACAAGGTGCAACCCGGCGATAGAGTGCAGATGCCGCCGAAGGTATCGGCGATACTGACCAAGTCGGCGTAGGAATGCCGGCGATGAAATAGCCGGGTTTCCGTGTCCGGATCCAGCGTTTTATCAAGAAATCCCGGCCCATAGCGGCGCAGGACGGTCGGTGAGTCGTAACGGCTCCAGTCGGTAAAGCTGGGTATCCGGTTGAGGGATTGATCGAAGGTAGTGATTTCATTCATGACGGTTCTCCAAGAGAAGAGCGTCACGAATAGCCCACCGGGCGAATCATGACGCCCTGGATGGGTAAATGAGAAAAACCGAAAATCGGTTTAATTTCTGAGTGCTTGACGAGCCTTGTTAAGCTCGGCGTCTTTCGTAGATAGCGGCGGCATAGTCATGCCTTCGCTATGCGTTAACGCGGGTTTCGGTTTGGCTTTGTCTAATTCCGCACGGGCATAGATCAGGTCGTTGCCTTTAAAGCGGTCCTTAACGAATGCGTCAGCCGCCGCCCATGCATTTGCATCTTTTGTCCGTTTAATCAGGGTTGCAACTGCCTTAATCAAATTTGGATGGAGCTTAGATGCATCGATCACCTCCGGCTTGGCTTCAGCTTGAGGCTGTTGCTCGGGTGCCGCAGTAGTCGGTTCGGCCGGCGGATCGATATCGATAACATCGGAGCCGTCGATATCGATGATTTTGCCGTCCATTTCCTCGGCGGCATAACCGCATTCTTCCGGAAAGGCCGCGCGCAAAGACGCCGCTTTACCGCATTTGGCCAATTGCCCTTTGGGGCGCTTGATCCACATCGCGGTAGGCACTTGCGAGTTTTTGCCGCCGGCCGTGCTGTAGGCTTCAAGCCAATAGACTTCCTCGGTAAAGGCGCAACGTTGGCCGCCGACGATCCGGTACACGGTAACCGCCACCCATTCGGGAAACGTTACGCTGACATTGACGTCCTGCCATTGGTCGTTGTCGTCTTTGTGGCGCCCGGTAAAGGTCTTGGTGACATCCGGGCCCCACACGGGACGGTCCATTCCAGCCCAAACACCGGTTCGGGACGCGGTGGTCTGAATTTCCGTGATGGAGGGCCAGACGGTTTCGACATTGCGACCTAAAGCGGTACTCCACATCGGGACGATATGGACCGGTTTTTTGAAGATGTCGAGTTTTCGGGTTTTGCAATAATCCAGAGCCATCAAGATGGCTTCTGCGGTTTTGGCTGTGGGAAAGGTGACTTCCGTCAGCACTTTCCAGGATTGCTCCGTCAGGCCATAGGTTTGTTTCGCAGCATCCGGCATTGCCGGGCGAGTAGGCGTATCGGGTTTTTGTTTGCCGGGATTGCTTTGAGCCATAATCGTTCTCCTTAAAAAAAGGGAACGACGGACTCCCATTGGGGAATCGGATCGTTCCCCGTTGGGTGGTATAGGCGTCTTGAATGACGCATGGATTGAAAGCTGAGATTGACGCACTCAGTACGGGAACATCGATTCCCGCCGCCTAAAGACGGAGCGCCTGCTGTTGCAGGATCTTCAGCGTTGATTAACGCTAAATACTAGTGGCCTTTATAACAAAAGAAATTGCGAAGTGGAAGTGGATTTTAGCGGCGACTGGGTACCTGAGCATGTTGCTCGAAGAATCGGTAGAATGGTTAAACGCTTGGCGATATCCCTGAAGCCTTAACAGAAGCAAGCCACTATTGGACTTACCGAAGACAATGCAGGGTAATAGCTGGTCCACGGGCTGAATTATTGAATAAGAGCCTCGATTTTGGCCAAGACTTCGGCCAATACCGCCCCGTCCACCATAGATATCTTTTCGGCCTGACGCGCCGCCCAATCCAGACTCCGAATCTGATCCGCCAATATCACACCACTCACACGGTCGCCGTCCGGTAACGGTACCTCAAACGGATATCCTTTAACCCGACTTGTTACAGGGCAAATCAACGCCAACCCGGCTTTGACGTTATAAGTGCGCGGCGTAACGACCAGGCCGGGGCGGCGCCCCGCTTGTTCGTGGCCTGCTTGAGGATCGAACGCAATCCACACCAAATCCCCGCGCTCAGGTACGTACGATACAGCCATTAATTGTTACCTTCTCGGCCAACATCCGGCCCCCAGTCAATGCAATCATGCCGATTATCGGAAGTCATGCCAGCCAGCAACTCGTCCAACTTGAAAACAGGCTTAGCCGTGGACGGCACAATACGAAACCCGCCATCATCAGCCGTCAGTTCGACCGGCGAACCGATTTCCAGCTTTAGCTGTGCAAGCATCGCCGCCGGCAATCGAACCACGGCGCTATTACCCCATTTTTTAATTTCGGTGTGCATCTAATTGTCACTCACAAATAGCGTATTTACAGATGTTATACCGGTTAATCGCGTTCGGTCCTTACTTGCCATCGAAGTGAAGGCAATGCGTTGATCGCCGTGGCAAAAATACGGCATAACCTCCACTTCTTGGTCATCGCAGGCAACGCAGCTCTTATCATTTTCGATTATCGTGTCCCACGCAGAGAACGCTTCACTGTCCGATATATACAATCTCCGCCTCGCGGTGTCTGTTGTACCGTCAAACACAAAGTACCGAAGCTCGCCGTCACCGAATCTCACCGCGCCTGTGTATCTAGCCATGCATTAATTCCTCCAATCAAACACGCCTAATGCGAATTTTGATGGCCGAGATAGTGCCGCCAATGATGACTAACCCAAGAGCCGCCAAGATCGGCATCATAGCCGGAACCGACATACCGAAAGCATTAACTCCACGCCCAAGGCCGTGACCACTTGTTTCAGCGAAGAACAATGTCCGTACGAAGATAGCTAAGCCCGCGCCTGCCATTAAATTACCAAGAACCGCGTGTACCCGAAATTTCATTATCGCCTCCGAAGCAATTTCAAAACAGTAGCCACATTGTGGCAACGTTCGAGCGATGTTGCAACATGGTAGCTACAATTGTTGCAACTTTGACAAGCTATTCAACCGAAATCGAAGGCAAGCATAAGCAAGTCACTGGTGGCCTGGTTCTTTCATTATTTGTGTCATTCGTTTTTCACTAATTTGACACTCTTTCCACTTTTTGTGGCAACCGACAAATCAGGATGGTGTGAGATGTGAAGCGTGGGAATTAACTTTCTTTCTTACTTTCTTTATTTCTTTTAATATGTCAAACTCCTGCCGTCGCAGTTGATTCCGAATGTGTCGAATGACACCATTAATGAAAAAAATGACAAGTTAGTGAAAAACTAATGTCATAAATAATGAAAAAATCCGGCAGCACAGCCAGGCTAAAGCAATCAGGGGGATTTTCAGGGTCACTCGCGCTGGTGTTTGTTTCCTAAATGCTTGAATTATTTTGGATGGCGAGTATCCTTTTAAGGAATGGTTACCCTACTCCGTTTTAAAACATGGCTCTCTGTTGTGCTGATACTTGCTGTGCTCGGTCATTTTGGCCTGGGACATCGGGATGTGTCGGCCTTTGTGCTGTGTTTTGGGGCTGATGGCCATGTGGCTGTAGAAAAAACTGGAAAAGACCAATTCGCTAGTGTAAATACTGTCACTCGTTTCAACGATGAGACCAATGCTCTTACGAGCGATGACAGTGATCCCTGCTCGTCGCCTTGCACTGACATCCCTATCGATGGTGATGATCACATTCCCTTACAATTGACGAATTTGTCAAAAATAGCGATTGATATTGGGATTTTGCCGGTATTTTTCCTGATCTCACTTCTGGTCCTTTATGCCAAAGTCGTTATTCGGCAGCCAGGATTTTTCGCCCCCCCGTTTACCGATTCCCGACTGCTTGCGCTACGCAGCACCGTTTTATTGATTTAGCCACCTCTCCTAGCCGCAACTCACCAGCCGAAGGCGCAGGTTCATCTGTGTCTGTGCTGACGTTACTTCTATGCTACGGAGAAATTTTCCATGTTCTCAAATTATGTGCGGCCACTTGGCGTTGCACTGTGTTTAATGATTACTACCGGTCCGATCAATGCGAGCCCGACAAACAGCCCGCAATCAACAGGTCAGCTAAGTGATCAGGCCTCAAACGATCCTAATCATCCAATCGCTGAGGAACCGACCGGCTCCCTGGTTTTGTCTCAAGCGCTTGCCCTAGCGTTAACCCAGAATCCTGAACTCTCGGCCTTTTCTTGGGAGAGTCGTGCACAGGAAGCCGCCACCCTCCAAGCGGGTTTGTTTCCCAATCCCACCTTCAATGCCAATGCGGCGAACTTTGGTAATCAGGTCATCAAGGGCTTCGATGGCGATGTCGTCACCTTGGAACTCAGCCAATTGATCGAATTGGGCGGTAAGCGCACCGCCCGCATGGAAGCGGCATCGCTGACCAAACAATTAGCCGATTGGGATTACGAAACCAAGCGAGCCGATGTACTCACCCAGGTTACGCAGGCATTTATTGACGTGTTGGCCGCCCAGCAACGGTTGGCGCTAACAAAACAAACGCATGAATTGGCGAATCAGACAACGGTCACGACCTCTGCGCGAGTGCAGGCAGGCAAGGTATCGCCCGTTGAAGAAACCAAGGCCAAAATTGCTCGCGCTTCGGTGCAAATTGAGCTGATGCGTGCCCAGAAAGAACTGGAAGCGGCCCGTAAACGTTTAGCCGCTGGCTGGGGTAGTACGGCACCGCGTTTTGAGGCGGTGAGCGGTAATTTGGAAAACATCCAGGTACCGACTTCCCTGGACTCATTGGCGCAACGCCTCTCCAAAAATCCCGATTTAGCCCGTTGGGCCACCGAAATCACCCAACGTCAGGCGCTCATCACGATGGAAAAGTCCAAAGCCGTCCCGGATGTCACCGCGACCGTCGGTGCCAGTAAATATCTGATGCCTAATGATTACGCCTTAGTCGTTGGTTTTTCGGTGCCATTGCCGGTATTTGATCGCAATCAAGGCCGTATTCAAGAAGCCGAGCATCGATTGACCAAAGCAGAAGAGGAATTGCGTAGCACTGAGGTACGCATTGCCACGGCATTGAACACCGCCTATCAGGCCTTGGATACCGCTCATTCCGAAATCATCACCTTGCAGCAAGACATTTTACCGGGTGCCCAAAGTGCTTATGACGCCGCCTGCGAAGGTTATCGTTTGGGTAAGTTTGGTTTTCTCGACGTACTGGATGCACAGCGCACGCTGTTTAGCGCCAAAAATCAGTATTTACTGGCCTTGGCCGAATATCACAAGTCCGTGGCCAACGTGGAACGTTTGGTCGGCAGCAATATGAACGAAACAGTGGCGGACAGCCAACCCGAGGTATCACCATGAACACCATTAACAAAAAACAATGGACCGCTATCGCCGCGATTATTGTGGTCGGCCTATTGCTCAGCCTATTTATTCTGAGCATCGACAAATCGATGCCGGAAGGTGAGGAACACGGCGAAGAAAGCCAGGCAGCGGCTAAAGTCGATAGCACCGAAGGCGATAATGGCCATGAACATGCCGATGAAGCCAAGCAGACTCAAGGCCCGCACGGCGGTGACGTTTACAGCGACGGTGACTTTAAGCTGGAAATCCTGCTCAGCGAGGAAGGCGGTGAGCCGCGCTTACGGGTTTATCCGTTCAATCAGGATAAACCGCTTCAGCCAGTTGCCGATCAACTCTCCGTGCAACTGAAGCGCCCGAGCGGCGAGCAACAGCGCATCGAGTTTAAGCCTGAAAAAGCGTATTGGCAGAGTAGTCAGGCTATCGACGAGCCCCATGTCTTTGAAGCGAACGTGACGGCCAAGCATGATGGTCAGACGTTTCAGTTTGCTTTCAGTAAAGAAGAAGGCAAAGTAGCCTTGAGCGATCAGCAAATCGCCGAAACTGGTATCTCGATTCAGAGCGCAGGTGCAGCGCACATCATAAGCTCTGTCACCCTACCGGGTGAAATTCGCTTCAATGAAGATAAGACTTCTCATGTGGTACCGCGTTTGGCCGGTGTGGTGGAGAACATTTCCGCGAACCTGGGCCAGCAAGTCAAAAAAGGCCAGGTCATCGCCGTGATTGCCAGTACGGCGTTGTCCGAGCAGCGTAGTGAATTGTTGTCGGCACAAAGGCGACTGGAGTTAGCCCGCTCTACCTTTGCGCGGGAAAAGCACTTATGGGAGGACAAAATCTCGGCGGAGCAGGACTACCTGCAAGCCCAGCAGGCGATGCGGGAAATGGAAATCGCCGTCCATAATGCCCAACAAAAATTGATAGCGTTAGGCGCAAGTCCCACAGTATCGGCCAGCAGCGGCGCACTCAACCGCTACGAAATTCGCGCACCGTTCGACGGCATGGTGGTCGAGAAACACATCGCCATGGGAGAAGCGGTCAAGGAAGATGCCAGTATCTTCACCATTACTGATTTATCCTCCGTCTGGGCCGAAATTATCGTATCGGCGAAGGATCTCAATGTCGTGCAGGTCGGTAAACAGGTCAACATCAAGGCCACGGCGTTCGATTCTTCGGCGACCGGTACGCTGTCTTATGTGGGCTCATTGATGGGTGAACTAACCCGCACCGCTACGGCACGCGTGACGCTGGACAATCCGCAGATGGCCTGGCGACCTGGATTGTTTATCACGGTCGAACTGCCTACCAAGGAAAGTGAAGTGCCGGTCGCGGTTGCAGCCGATGCCATCCAGATGATCAAAAACAAGCCGACGATTTTTATTCGCGTACCCGGCGGCTTTATTGCTCAACCGGTCTCCACCGGACTATCGGATGGCAAAGTTACCGAGATCGTGGCAGGACTCATGCCCGGTACTGAATACGCTGTCAATGGCAGCTTCGTTATTAAATCCGAGCAAGGCAAAAGCAGTGCCGAGCACTCGCATTGATCCCCAGGAGTTCGCATCATGTTTGAACGACTCATTCGTTTAGCGATCGAGCATCGCTGGCTGGTTATTCTGGCCGTACTCGGTATGGCAGGACTCGGTATCTTCAATTACTCGATTCTGCCCATCGACGCCGTGCCGGACATCACTAACGTTCAGGTACAAATTAATACCACGGCACCGGGTTACTCGCCTTTAGAAACCGAACAGCGGATTACTTATCCCATCGAAACCGTCATGGCGGGTTTGCCGCATCTGGAACAAACCCGGTCGCTTTCGCGTTACGGCTTGTCGCAGGTCACGGTGATTTTCCAGGACGGCACCGATGTCTATTTCGCCCGGCAATTGGTGAATCAACGTATTCAGGAAGCCAAGGATAAACTGCCCGCCGGCATCACGCCGGCGATGGGTCCCATTTCCACCGGTCTTGGGGAAATCTATCTCTGGATAGTCGAAGCCCAAGAGGGGGCCAAAAAACCGGACGGTTCGCCTTACACCGCCACCGATCTGCGTGAAATCCAGGACTGGATTATCAAACCGCAGCTGCGCAACGTGCCGGGTGTCACCGAAATCAATTCCATTGGCGGCTACGCCAAACAATATCAGGTGGCACCGATTCCGGAAAAACTCGCGTCCTACGGCCTGACTTTGCAAGATATTGTCACCGCGCTGGATCGCAATAACAATAATGTCGGTGCCGGTTACATCGAAAAGCGTGGCGAACAATATCTCATTCGTGCGCCGGGCCAAGTGCATTCGATGGAGGATATTCGCAACATCATTCTCGGCAATGTCCAGGGCGTGCCCATTCGCATTCGCGATGTCGGCGAAGTCGAAATCGGTCGGGAACTGCGCACCGGCGCTGCGACCGAAAATGGCCGAGAGATGGTATTGGGCACGGTCTTTATGCTGATCGGTCAGAATAGCCGTGCCGTCTCGCAAGCGGTCGATAAAAAGATGACGGAAATCAACCGCACGCTGCCCGAAGGGGTGCAGGCCGTGACGGTCTATGACCGAACAGTATTGGTCGATAAAGCCATCAATACGGTCAAGAAGAACTTAACCGAAGGGGCGATTCTGGTCATCGTGATTCTGTTTCTGTTCCTCGGTAATATTCGTGCGGCCATCATTACTGCAATGGTCATACCGTTATCAATGTTGTTCACCTTCACCGGCATGGTGACGTATCAGGTCAGTGCCAACTTGATGAGTCTGGGGGCGCTCGACTTTGGTGTGATTATCGACGGTGCGGTGGTGATTGTCGAAAACTGTGTGCGAAGGCTGGCCCATGCCCAGGAACAGCAGGGACGTTCGCTATCACGTAGTGAACGTTTTCATGAAGTGTTTACGGCATCGAAAGAAGCGCGGCGAGCGCTGTTATTTGGCCAGTTGATTATCATGGTCGTGTATTTGCCCATCTTTGCGCTGACGGGGGTGGAAGGCAAAATGTTTCATCCGATGGCGTTCACGGTGGTCATTGCCTTGGTGGGAGCCATGATACTGTCGGTGACCTTTATTCCGGCGGCTGTGGCGCTGTTTATCGGCGATAAAGTCGCCGAAAAGGAAAATGTGGTGATGCTGAGTGCCAAGCGTATCTATGCGCCGGTACTGGATAGCGTCATGAGCAACAAGCCGGTGATACTTACTCTGGCGGTGGTCGCGGTGATTCTGTCGGGCCTGTTGGCGACGCGGATGGGCAGCGAGTTTGTGCCGAGCTTGAATGAAGGCGATTTCGCCATTCAGGCAATGCGTATTCCGGGTACCAGCTTGTCGCAATCGGTCGCCATGCAACAACAGATTGAACAAGCTCTCAAGCAGCAGTTTCCCGAAATCGAACGGATATTTGCACGAACCGGTACCGCCGAAATCGCATCCGACCCGATGCCGCCGAATATCTCGGATGGTTACATCATGCTCAAACCACGCGAGCAATGGCCTGAACCCGATAAATCACGAGACGACTTGCTGGCTGCGATACAAGCGGCGGCCAACAAACTGCCCGGCAACCTCTACGAGTTTTCCCAGCCTATCCAGTTGCGCTTCAATGAGCTGATTTCAGGGGTGCGTAGCGACGTTGCGGTTAAAGTGTTCGGCGATGATATGGATGTATTGAATGATACCGCGACTGAAATTTCAGCGGTCATGGCAGCGATTCCCGGTGCATCCGAAGTGAAAGTCGAGCAAACCACCGGCTTGCCGATGCTGACGCTTAATATCGACCGGGATAAAACCTCGCGCTACGGCTTAAACGTGGGCGATGTGCAGGATGCGGTGGCGACCGCGATTGGTGGCACCGAAGCCGGCACCTTGTTCGAGGGCGACCGGCGTTTCGACATTATCGTGCGTCTGCCGGAGAACCTGCGCAGCAATCTGGATGCCATCAACCGCTTGCCGATCTCATTGCCGCGCGGGCAAAACCGAGACGGACGAACCAGCTATATTCCACTGGCTGAAGTGGCCAGCCTGGAAATGGCACCTGGTCCCAATCAAATCAGCCGTGAGAACGGCAAGCGCCGAATCGTCATCAGTGCCAACGTGCGCGGCCGTGACATTGGCTCCTTTGTCGCCGAGGCCGAACAAAAGCTGCAACAAAAAGTCAAAATTCCATCCGGTTATTGGACAAGTTGGGGCGGACAGTTCGAGCAGTTGCAATCGGCTGCCCATCGCTTACAGATTGTAGTGCCTGTGGCGCTAATCCTGGTTTTCACACTCCTGTTCATGATGTTTGGCAACGCCAAAGACGGTTTGCTGGTATTCAGCGGCATCCCCTTTGCTTTGACGGGTGGCTTGGTCGCGCTCTGGTTGCGCGATATTCCGATGTCGATTTCAGCAGCGGTGGGTTTCATCGCGTTGTCGGGTGTGGCAGTACTGAACGGCCTGGTGATGATCGCTTTTATCCGCAGCCTCCGCGACGAAGGCATGTCGCTGGATAAGGCGATTGTAGAGGGTGCTCTGACACGCCTTAGGCCAGTGCTGATGACCGCATTGGTGGCCTCGTTCGGTTTCGTGCCGATGGCCATTGCGACGGGTACCGGTGCAGAAGTACAGCGCCCGCTGGCCACCGTGGTGATTGGCGGCATTCTGTCGTCAACGATGCTGACTTTGTTGGTATTACCGATTCTATACTGGCTCGCGCATCACAAAGACCAATCAGTAAATCCCATGATACCGGGAATTCCGCAGATTGATTCCAATGAGGATTAAACGATGAGTACCTGCAAGCAATCAGAAAAAACCTGTTGTTGTCCTGGCGAGAAACCGGATAACCACCCGCCAACGGCATCAAACTTGTCGAGTGGCATGACGTTCAAAATCGAGGGACTGGATTGCGCCGAAGAGGTCGCCACGTTGAAAAGCGCGATAGGCCCGCTAGTGGGGGGCAGTGACAAACTGGCCTTTGATGTTTTAAACGGGCGCATGACACTGTTGTCTGATGCCGAGCCCGTGACTGAAAAAACCATCATCAAAGCCGTTGCGGCAACGGGTATGACGGCCGCTCGCTGGCAAGCAGGTCAGGCCGATGCTGATGCCAAGCAACTGCACCGTTCGAAGACCGTTTATACCGTGCTTAGCGGGTTGTTTATCGTGGCCGGCATGCTGATTCATATCGCCATAGCCGGCGGCTTTGTGGATATTCAAACCGTTTTCAGCTCGGCAAAAAACGGAACGCTGCAATGGGAGGTGGTCACTCACTATCTGTATAGCTTACTGAATGCCCATGCTCAGCAGGCGATGCCCTTGCCTGAAAAAATAGCCTTTGGTTTAGCGGTGACTTGCGGTGCTCGGCATGTGATTGTTAAGGCGTTTTATGCCTTGAAACGCTTACGGGCGGATATGAATTTGCTGATGACGATTGCGGTTATCGGTGCGATGTTCATTGATGAATGGTTTGAAGCGGCAACGGTCAGTTTTCTATTTGCCCTGTCTCTGGCGATTGAGAGCTGGAGTATTGGCCGTGCCCGGCATGCCGTTGAAGCCTTGCTGGATTTAGCCCCCTCGACGGTGACGATCAAGGATGAAACCGGCCAGGAATGCGTGGTACCAGCGGCAGAAGTCAGTATAGGTACCCGTTTCATATTAGCACCTGGCGCTAAAATCCCCCTGGATGGCAACGTAATTGCCGGTTTCAGTTCAGTCAATCAGGCACCGATTACCGGTGAAAGCATGCCGGTTGCCAAGCAAGTGAGTGATGAGGTATTTGCCGGAAGCATTAATGTTGAAGGCACATTGGAAATCCGGTCCACCAAGCTGGTTTCGGATACCACCCTGGCACAGATTACCCGTCTGGTAGGCGAAGCCCACGGTAAACGAGCCGAGGTCGAGCAATGGGTGGAGAAATTTGCGCGTATTTATACCCCGGCTGTGATGCTGGTGGCGTTGGCCATGTGCATCATTCCACCGTTATTTTTCGAAGGGGGCTGGAACGAATGGTTTTACCACGCCTTGGTGTTGTTGGTCATTGCCTGCCCCTGTGCATTAGTCATTTCGACACCGGTCAGTATTGTCGCGGCCTTAGCGTGTGCAGCCCGACAAGGCATTCTGATCAAAGGTGGTATTTATATTGAAACACCCGCCCATCTTAATGCGATTGCCTTTGATAAAACCGGCACGCTGACCTCTGGTGAGCCCATCGTCACGGGTATTTATCCTTTTAATGGTCATAGTAAAGAAGAACTGTTAAGCCGCGCCGCCGCACTGGAAGCGCGAAGCAATCATCCGTTGGCAAAAGCCA
Source organism: Methylomonas sp. PHL2-19 (assembly GCF_059331595.1). NCBI lineage: Bacteria > Pseudomonadati > Pseudomonadota > Gammaproteobacteria > Methylococcales > Methylococcaceae > Methylomonas > Methylomonas sp. PHL2-19. The sequence continues at coordinate 175,791 of NZ_CP196842.1, read as the reverse complement.
TTTTACGCCACACGGAAAAACTCGGTATCAACGTGGCCAGCGCAGACGATGTGAAGGTTCTACCGGGTAAAGGTGTAACCGGATTATTTAATGGCACGGATTTCTGGCTGGGATCGCGTCGTTATCTATTGGAACGTAGCCAAGAAATCCCGGAAATCAGTGAAAAAGCGATTGCCCTTGAACAAACAGGGCAAACTGTGATTGCGATTGGCAATGATCGGCATATTTGTGGCCTCATTGCCGTTGCCGATCAGCCTCGCGCTGAAATCAAATCGATTTTGCAAGCTCTGAGACAAAATGGAATCCGACATTTAGCCATGTTGACCGGTGACAATCAGGTGACGGCCAATAATATCGCTGCCCAAATTGGCATCGATGAGGTTCACGCCGAATTATTGCCCGCCGATAAAGTGGAGATCGTCAGTCAAATGGTCGAGAAATATGGACAGGTAGCGATGATCGGTGATGGTGTTAACGACGCCCCTGCGCTGGGAAGGGCCAACCTGGGGATTGCCATGGGTGTGTTAGGGTCGGATGCGGCCATCGAAATAGCCGATATTGCTCTGATGGGCGATGACCTTTCCAAACTGCCTTGGCTGATCGGGCATTCCAAAAGAACACTGGCGATTATTCGACAAAATATTGCGTTTGCGCTGACGATCAAAGCCGCGTTCGCCGTCTTGGCCTTTGCCGGTGTGGCGACCTTATGGGAAGCCATAGCTGCTGACATGGGCGCTTCCTTATTGGTCGTTGCCAACGGTTTGAGATTGCTACACCCCAAAAATGTTTCCTTTAAATAGCCTGAACAACTCTATAGAAACAATTTATAAACTTCTTTTGGAACAAACCATGAAATCAAAATTTCTGATTACCCTTTTATTGGCGCAATATTTACTATCGGCCTGTAGCACCCTTGATCAGCATGCGATGGCTCCTGATCTAGCCATACAGCATGTAGCACTAGCCAAACACTTCGAAGACGAAGCGAACGAGTTGCAGACCAAGATTGAGGAACACAAAAAATTTCTCAGCCAATTTGAGTCACAACGCTATGTTTACGGTAGACATGCGAACGATCTTAAAGCGCACAGTCAAGAAGTGATTGATCTTTACCAGCAGGCCGTCATTGCAAATCGGGACATGGCGGAGATGTTGCAAGAAGCTAATCATTAGTTGCAGCACCTCGCGCAAGGCTGGAAATCTATGCATTGCCTCTGATTGGGCGATGATCCTCCCAATCTCTGATGTGTTCGTTCTTTAAACCGCGTAATTTTTCACTATTGGTGGCAAAAAATCCGAAATTTTTCATTTATTGTGTCAAAAGCCCATCTGAAGTGTGACGCAAATAGTGAAATTTCGCTTAAAAATCAATGATCAGTTTTTCATTAATAGTGTCACTCGACAGAATGGGAGTTCGCCATGCAAGCAGAAGACTTTGAATCCAGTTTGGGTCGCCCCGCCGATATTACCGACGACCAAATTATCGAAGCCGGTAAGGCGTTGACGAAGGCGAATCGGAATGTCACCGGATTTGCGTTACGCAAGCTAACCGGCGGCGGCGATCCGAAGCGGCTCAAAGAGGTTTGGGACAGGCACAATGCCACTCAAGCGGTGACAAATTCGGAGCCCGTCGTCGAGTTGCCGCTGGAAGTGGCCGAAAGCTTGGCGGTGTTGACCAAGGGGTTGGTCGACAAAATTAACGTGTTAGCGCTGGAACTGAATGACAGAGCGGTCAAAACCCAAGAGCGGCGGGTAGCTGATGTGTTGCGAGCGGCGCGCGAACAGCAAGTCCAATCAGAGCGCGAGCTGGCTGATGCCTCGCAGGCGGTCGATGAATTGGAGACCATGCTGACGGATGAGAAGGCCAGGGTGGGGGAGTTGACCAAACGCTTGACCGACGCGCAGGCCGCGAACCAGTTACAGGCGGTTGAGCTAGCTACCTTGCGCGAACGATTGGAGGCGGTCGAGAAGAACGCGCAGGCAGCAACCGAACAGCATGAAGCAGAGCAAGCCAGGCTGCGGCAACAGGTGACGGCTCAGAAACAAGCCGCCGAATCTATCGCAGCCGAGCGAGACCAATTGAAAACGGAGTTGACCAAACTGCAGACCAAAGTGGAAACCGCGGAGGAACAGCGAAAGGAGGAACGACAAAGAGCCGCTGCGGAACTTCAACGTATGGGCGAAAAGCTGATTAAGCTCGAAGCTGAAACAGATCGCGCTAAAACAGAGGCTGGCAACGCGCGAGAACAGGTTGCGCTTCTAACAGGCCAATTAACGGCCACGAAAACACAGGTCGAACAGTTAATGAAAGCTATTGGTAATTAGTTAATTGCGCTGAACCGGGGGCCTGAAAAGTCGCCGTTGACGATCTCAACCAACCGGCCAAAAGCGGTCTGTGAAAAATACAAAATCAGTTTCTCCGAACGGCTGGTTTATAGCGATCATTTGACATCTGTATTGTGCTCATTTTCTAAACGCTTGAAATTCGCTAAACAGCATTGGCCTGATGGGTTTCTAATTTTACAAGCACATTCCCCGGCTTGAGTGCGTTGCATGACGAAAGCTTTGATCGGTTCTGCACGTTGATCTTTTAACGCCGATAAATACTGCGCGGTATCTATGTCAAAGCAATAACAAAGCGCATCGTTCCGAATCGATTGATAGCTTCGCAAATGCTGTTTGGGGATGGTGTTGCCGGCGTTGGAAAAGTAGGCAATCGGGCATGTTTTTGCCGGGCAAAAATAATAGCTGTCGGTAACGATTGACTGGTTCTCGGGAAACCGTACCTGATGATACAGCGTGAGTATGCCGACGCTTTTGCACGAGGAACCGCATTCAGAACAAATCTGCTTGGTTTTGGTGGAGCCGCAGCAATTAGACATAGACGCTATCCTCGGCCTTACCGAATAATAGGTGTGACGAGAGAACCCGGATAACCGGCATCTGTCGTGGCTTTGATCAAGGCTGCACTATCGGTTTTCTTGCTATCGAAGGTGACCGTGGCTGTTTTTGAATCGTAATCGACAGCCACTTTTTGTACGCCTTCGACTTTCTGCAAGGCTTTCTTTATGGTGACTGTGCACATAGCGCAGGTCATATTCTCTAACTTCAGTGTCACCGTTTGTTGTTGGTTTGGCTGTACCACTGTGGTTTCAGCATAGGCCATTGGCATCCATAATGTGGCCGGTAACAACAAACTTACCAGTAACAATCCGGAATTAATTGTCATATCGAGCCCTCTCAAGTCATGAAAAAAGGCGCTAACCAGGGAAAGGCCAGCAGTATCAAAATGAATGCGGAACCCAGCCAGAACAATCGGCGCTGTCGTTGTTGGTTGTCTGATGTGGCACATATTTCACCCGCATTACAGCGATCAGACGTTAGATAGAGCTTTCGATAGCCGAGTACTATAAAAATCAGGGCCATGACAATGAAAAATGGCCGGGCCGGTTCCATAGCCGTCAACGCGCTGATCCACGCACCACCAATACCCAATGACAGCAGCAAAAATGGCCCAACACAACAGGCCGAAGCCCCTACAGCGGCCAAAAGGGCGCCGATACCCAACCATGATGGGGTTTTTAAGGACGTTTCAGGGTCTGTATTCATAGCAATCTCCTAAGCCAAACCATGCTCAATGTTGGCAAGGAGTCTAAACCCTGTTGTTTAGAACAGAGTCAAGTAGGCGGTGGTGTCTTACTTAAAATTAGAGGTTGGTTGATGCGTCATCATCGCTAAACGCATCGAGAATAGCGCAACGTGCGGCTGGAGCTGTCTGCTGACAGTCGTTGACTAGGCTTTCCAATACCTGACGCAGTGCCGTTAAATCCCTGATTTGTCGATCGATCTGCTGGTATTTTTGCTCGGCGAGTTGCCGAACATCAGCACAGTGCGCCCCATCAAGGGCTAGTAAGGCAGCAATTTCTTTTAAGGTAAATCCGGCCTGTTGAGCGCGTTTGATAAAACGTATCTGGGCAATAGCATCAGCGGAATAAACTCGATAGCCGCTATCGGGTTTCGCTGGCTCTGTCAGCAAACCGATACGTTGATAGTGACGGATGGTTTCGATGCTGACTTCGGTTTGTTTGGCAAGTTTGCCTATGGTCAAAGCCGGCATTTTATTGAGCCTTAGATCAAAGGGTTTTATTGTCATGCAGTTTCCAATCGCTAGCCTTTAGGCGTCCAGATTTTATGACGTCAATAATGAAAAATTTCATCTACAATGATATAGATAAGTTAGACTCTGGCAAATATGATGCAACATCGCCTCACCACCATTCTATTAGTGCTCATGGCTATCATGCCTGTAGTGGTGGCGTTTGCTCATTATTCTGCACTCACCAGCCAGTTATCGGTTGCGCAAATGGTTGTCGTTGCCGATGAAATGGGCGATGAAGGAGTTTCGGCCTCCACACACGCCGATCATTGCCAGTCCGCCACAGCCAAACCGCACTTGGCCAGTTGCAGCTTTCATGTTTGCGTGGATTGCGGGATCACGTCATCTTTTAGGTTTATTCCAATCCAGGTGTCCAATAGCTATGGCTTTGGGGAAAAACCTAATTCCGCCTCGTTTCTTGCACCTCCCGACATAAAACCGCCGATTTTTAGCCTCTAAGCCGTTCAACGGTGGTGTTTCGCTGTAAGAAATAATCACCGCCCTTATGACGATCAACATCGGCCAAAGTCCGGCTGATTTTTGTTCGTCATGGTTATCACGAGTTTACGAGGATCATCATGACATCCTTTTTTCGATCAAGGCGTCTGCTGATGGCGACGCTGTTTATCGTCTGCCGCCTGGCCAACGCAGATGAGCAACCGCTATTGACGCTTGAGGCGGCCACTCAAAAAGTCATTCAGGACAATCCTGATCTGGCGCAAACCTTGGCCCGTGCCAAGGCGATGGCCGCCATTCCGTCGCAGGAAGGCAGCCTGCCCGACCCGCAAATCACCTTCAACGCGATGAGTTTGCCGACTAATAGCTTTAGCACGCGGCAAGAAGACATGACGCAAATCGGTTTCGGGCTTTCCCAGGGGATTCCCTTTCCCGGCAAACTGGCGCTACGCGAGCAGGCAGCGCTGTATGAAGCGGAAGCCGCTACACTGAATGCCGATGAGTTGCGCCTGCGTCTGTTGAGCGACGTCAAAACCCTGTGGTGGCAGGTTTTTTATCTGGATCGGACGGTGGAGATCGTCGATAACAATCACAAGTTATTGCAGCAGTTCGTCGATATCGCCCGCAGCAAATACGAAGTGGGCGAAGGTTTGCAACAGGACGTATTGCTAGCCCAACTGGAACTCTCCAAGCTGTTGGATCAGAAAATCAACCTTAATGGCATGCGGCGCAGTACCGTCGCCAAACTCAATGCACTGTTGGATCAACCCGCCAACCATTGGCTGCAATTACCGGCGCAACTCGCCTTGAATTTGCCGGAAATTAAACCCGAAGACCGGCTTTATCAACAAGCGGAAGTCTCAAGACCGATGTTGGAAAGCGACCGACAAGGCATCCATGCGGCGCAATCCAAGCTGGAACTGGCACATAAAGATTTTCTACCGGACTTCAACGTCGAAGCGGCCTATGGTGCACGCAACAACATGCTCGACGGCACCAGACGTTCGGATTTGCTGAGCCTGGGCGTCAGCATGAACGTGCCGATTTTTGCCGCCAGCAAGCAAGCCAAAGCCGTCGATCAGCGTACCAGCGAATTGATGCAACAACGCTACGCACTGCAAGATCGATGGAACGCGGTTCGTTCTGAAATTACCCAAAGTCACAGCGATTACCAGCGGGCCAAACAGCAATTCGTGTTGTTCGATACCGGCATCATTCCGCAGGCCCGGCAAACCGTCGCCTCAATGCTGGCCGGTTATCAGGTCAACAAAGTCGATTTTTTGAATCTGGTACGTAGCCAGATCACCTTGTTCGAATACGAAACCCAATACTGGAAAGCCTTCACGGAAGCCCAACAAGCACTGGCGCAACTGTGCGCGAATGTTGGCGAGGACGAAATTTATGAATAAGCAATTGTTATTAACCGCCACGGTGACCTTGGGGATAGGCTTGGCGGGCGGCTATTGGCTGGCTCAGCAACCTAAACAGGAATCGGCGGTTCAACCAGCAGAGGGCAGAAAGCCATTATTTTACAGAAGTGCCATGAATCCATCGGTAACGTCCCCGGTGCCAACCAAGGATGCCATGGGCATGGATTACGTACCGGTTTATACCGAGGATAATGCGCCCAAACAACCCAAAATTTTGTTTTACCGCAATCCGATGAATCCATCGGTGACGTCGCCGGTACCCGCTAAGGACAATATGGGGATGGATTATCTGCCTGTGTATGCCGAGGACGAGACTCAAAAGGACGCGTCAGCGGGCACTGTTAAAATTGATGCGGCGACGGTGCAAAACATCGGCGTGCGGACCGCGCGGGCAAAAAAAACCTTGCTCTCGCATGTGGTCAGAGCCGTAGGCCGTGTGGCGTATGACGAAGAGCATATCGTTCGGCTGCATCCCAAAACCGAAGGCTGGATTGAAACGCTACGTGCCGATAAAACCGGGCAACTGGTCAAGAAAAATGAAGAGCTGTTGAGCATTTATTCCCCGCAATTAGTGGCCAGCCAACAGGAATACGTGTTGGCCATCAATAATCTCAAAGTTCTGGAAAGAAGCCCCATCGAAGACATCCGTCGCGGTGCGGAAGACTTGGTGAAGAGCTCCCGCGAACGCTTGAAATTGCTGGATGTGCCCGAACATCAACTGCATGAATTGACCGATAGCCGAGCCATCAAAAAAAGCCTGCATATCCATACGCCGGCGGACGGTATCGTCATCAACATCGGCGCTCGTGAAGGCCAATACGTCACGCCGGAAACCGAGCTGTACATGATCGCCGACCTGTCTAAAATCTGGGTATATGCCGAAATTTACGAGTACGAATTGCCGTGGGTGAAAGAAGGCGATCCGGTTGACATGCAATTGGCCGGCATTCCGGGTCGCACCTTCAAAGGCCATCTGACGTTTATTTATCCGTATGCCGAAGCCAAGACTCGGACGATCAAGGTGCGTCTGGCCTTCGATAATCCCGGTCTGCTGTTAAAACCCGATATGTTTGCCGAAGTGACGATATTGGCCGGTAAACAGGTGGATGCCATCGTGATACCCTCGGAAGCGGTGGTTCGTTCCGGTGCGCATACTCAAGTTTTCGTGGTACGAGCCCCCGGCAAGTTTGAACCTCGCCCGGTGACAGTCGGTTTGGCGTCCAACGGCGATGTCTCGATTCTTCAGGGCCTCGATGCCGACGAGGAAGTGGTGACCTCGGCGCAATTTTTGATCGATTCCGAATCCAAGCTGAACGAAGCCACGTCGAAAATGCTGGAGCCTTCGGCGACGCCGGCGTCCGAACCGACTCGCTTGCAGACCGAGCAGGGAGCGCATCGCCATGACTGATTTCATCATCAATAGCGTCTTGAAGGACCGCTTCATGGTATTGCTGGGGGCAATTATCCTGGCCATCGGCGGAATTTGGTCGTTTAAAAACATGCCGCTGGATGCCATACCGGATTTATCGGATGTACAGGTGATCATCTTCACCGATTACGCCGACCAATCGCCGCAGGTGGTCGAAAATCAGGTGACTTATCCTTTAACCACCGCGATGTTGGCCGTGCCGCATGCCAAGGTGGTGCGCGGTTATTCGTTCTTTGGCTTGTCGTTCGTCTACGTGATTTTCGAAGACGGCACCGATATGTATTGGGCCAGGTCGCGGGTGCTGGAATACCTCAACTATGTGAAAAACCGCCTGCCGCAAGGCGTCACGCCAGCATTAGGGCCGGATGCCACCGGCGTCGGCTGGGTTTATGAATATACCTTGGTGGACAAGACCGGCAAACATGATTTGGCTCAGTTACGATCCATCCAGGACTGGTATCTGCGCTATCCACTGCAAACCGTGCCCGGTGTGTCGGAAGTCGCCTCGGTCGGTGGCTACGTCAAGCAATATCAGGTGGAAGTCGATCCCAATGCGTTGCAGGCCTATGAGATCCCGTTATCCACCGTGATGATGGCCATCAAACGCTCAAACAACGACGTGGGCGGCCGTTTACTCGAGCTCGGCGAAACCGAGTACATGGTCAGGGGCTTGGGCTATATCAAATCCATCGACGACCTGAACACCATACCGGTGGGCGTCGATGCCAACGGCACGCCGATTCGCTTGCAGGATGTCGCCCACGTGCAGATCGGTCCGGAGCTGCGGCGCGGCGTCACCGAACTCAACGGCGAAGGCGAAGTGGCCGGCGGCGTGGTGATCATGCGCTTCGGCGAAAATGCGCTGGCAACCATTGAAGATGTACGTGCGAAGCTGGAAGAACTGAAAAAAGGCCTGCCGGCAGGTGTGGAAATCGTCCCGGTCTATGACCGGGGCAGTTTGATCGAGAGGGCGGTGGACACCTTGAAAGAGGCGCTGAGCCAGGAGCTGATCATCGTCTGCGCCTTGGTCGCCTTGTTTTTGCTGCATTTGCGTTCGTCCCTGGTGATTGTCATCACCCTGCCGCTAGGCATCCTGATGGCCTTTATCGTGATGAAATGGCAAGGCATGAACGCCAACATCATGTCCTTGGGCGGCATCGCGCTGGCCATCGGCGACATGGTTGATGGCGGCGTGGTGATGGTGGAAAACGCTCATAAACACCTGGCCGAAGCGGCCGAGAAAAAACAAGCCAAGTTGACTTCACAGGAACGCTGGGAAGCCATCGGCAATGCGTCCCGCGAAGTCGGCTCCGGTTTGTTTTCGTCCTTGCTGGTGATTACCGTGTCCTTCCTGCCGATTATTACCATGGAAGCGCAGGAAGGCCGACTATTTAGCCCATTGGCGTACACCAAAACCTATGCGATGGCGGCCGCCGCGATCTTGACCATCACCTTGGTGCCGGTGTTGATGGGGTATTTCGTGCGCGGCAAGATCATTCCCGAGCAAAAAAATCCGATTAATCGGATTTTGCATGCCATTCATTCGCCGGTCTTAAGAATAGCGATGCGCTGGCGAGGTGCCACGCTGGTCGTGGCGCTGCTGTTGATGGCCTCGACCTTTTATCCCTTATCCCAATTGGGCAGTGAATTTATGCCGCCCCTGGATGAAGGCGATATTTTATACATGCCCACCACCTTTCCGGGCATCTCCATCACCAAAGCCAGGGAAGTCTTGCAACAGACCGACAAGATCATCAAGACCTTTCCGGAAGTGCATCATGTGTTCGGCAAGATCGGTCGGGCGGAAACCGCCACCGATGCCGCGCCGTTGATGATGGTGGAAACCACCATTAAGTTAAAGCCAAGAGAACAGTGGCCCGACCCGAACAAGACCACGCGGCAACTAATGGATGACATGGATAAGGCTATCCATTTCCCTGGTTTAGCCAACGCCTGGACCATGCCCATCAAGACTCGCATCGACATGCTGTCCACCGGCATCAAGACCCCGGTCGGCATCAAGGTCTCCGGTCCCGACCTGAACGTGCTGCAATCCCTGTCGCTGCAAATCGAACAGGCCATGAAAACCTTGCCGGACACTCTGTCGGCCTATGGCGACCGGGCGGTCGGCGGCTATTTCCTGGATTTCGACATCAACCGCGAAGCGGCCGCGCGTTACGGCTTAACGGTCGGCGACGTACAGGATGTAATCCAAAGCGCGATTGGCGGCATGAACATCACCGAGACCGTCGAAGGTCTGGAGCGCTATCCGGTCAATCTCAGGTATCCGCGCGATTTGCGTGACAATCCGGAAGCTTTACGGCGGGTGCTGATTCCGACGCCGACCGGTAGCCAAATCCCGTTGACGGCGGTGGCGAACATCGATTTCAAGCGCGGTACCGACGTGATCAAAACAGAGGATGCACGGCCCAATGCCTGGATTTATGTCGACCTAAAAACCTCGGACATCGGCGGTTATGTGGAGCAGGCGAAAAAGGCCTTGGCCGAAAAAGTCACGTTGCCCGCCGGTTATACCGTCACTTGGTCGGGCCAGTTCGAATACATGCAGCGGGCCGCGGAAAGGCTACGCATCGTGATACCCATCACGCTACTGCTGATTTTTATTCTGCTATACACCGCCTTTCGAAACATCACCGAACCCACCATCGTGATGCTGGCGATTCCTTTTAGCCTGATCGGTGGTATCTGGTTCGTCTATTGGTTGGGCTATAACCTGTCGATTACCGTCTATGTCGGACTGATCGCGCTGGCGGGTACGGCGGCGGAAACCGGGGTGATGGTGCTGAGCTTTATCGATATTGAAATCGATAAGCTCAGGGCGCAAAAACAGGCGCCCTTGACCGGCGAGGAAATCCGAGTGGCCAGCGAAGCCGCGACGGCATTACGCGTCCGGCCGGTCGCGATTACCTCGCTGGCCAACATCATCGGTTTGATACCCATCATGACGGCGACCGGCACCGGCGCGGATGTGACGCAACGCATTGCCGCCCCCGCGTTGGGCGGCATGCTGACCGTGTTGATATTAAGCCTTTTGGTGTTCCCGGTGATTTACAGCCTGGTGTTGCAGTTTCAAGAACGGTTTCGAACCTCATAGTCTTGAGAGGTTACTGATGCTTTCATCAATTGGTTAGGCTCACGGAGAATTTTGATATGGCTTCATGTTGTGAAAATAACTGCGCAATTGAGAAATTACGCGAACGACAACGCGGCACGCTTAAAGCCGTGCTCGTTGTTAATGCGGTTATGTTTGTCGTCATTGTCGGCGGGGCCGTTTACGGAAAATCAACGGCTCTGCTCTCGGACAGCCTGGACAATCTCGGCGATGCGTTGACATATGGCTTAAGCCTTTACGCCGTTTCTAAAGAAGCGACCACTAAGGCGAAAGTGGCCTTATTTAAGGGTAGTTTGATATTGATCGGGGCGTGTGTGGTCTTGGCGCAAATCATTCTGCGGCTGATTGAGCCTGTACTGCCATCTTACGAAATTATGGGTATTTTCAGTTTGGCGGGCCTAGCTGCAAATTCGCTATGTCTATTTTTGCTGTGGAAGCACAGAAACGAAGACATCAATATGAGCTCGGTATGGGAATGTTCAAGAAATGATATAGCGTCAAATCTATCGGTATTTATCACAGCGGGAGCAGTTTGGTACTTTGAATCGGGATGGGCGGATATTGTCGTCGCATCCTGTCTTGTCATGCTGCTGCTGAATTCTTCATTCCGTGTTATCCGTTCCGCGCTCAAAGAAATTAATTATCCGAAAATTTAAACTATCTGGAAATCACCTATGAAAACAAAATTACTGATCACTTTGCTTTTAATGACAGGCTTACTAGCGGCCTGTAGCGAAATCAAGCCTCATTCGATGGATTTGGACCTGGCCGTACAGCATGAGGCGTTGGTAAAGCATTATGAAGAAACCGCTAAGGAGATGCAGGCCAAGGTTCAGGAACACAAGATGTTTTTGAGCCAATATGAGGCTAAAAGCTATCTTTATGGCCGGCAAGCCGAAGGGTTTAAAGAACATTGCCAAGCATTGATCAATGCCTACGAAAAGGCGGCTGAGGAAAATTTGATGATGGCAAATTTGCATCGCCAGAAAGAGTGAGGGGGGTGAGACATGACTATCCGTTGGCATAAATCAATTCTAATCACCTTAGTCGGTGTGCTTTTCTTGCTGGAAGGATGTGCCGTTACCCAGCCGGCATTCTACCGGGCTTCGGAATTTAAGCCTGAATCCATAGGCCAGATTACGCTACTGCCAGCCGTTGATGCGCGAATCGATAAACAGGTTGCGGCATATCTCGAAGAACCCTTACGCGAAAAGGCGGCAACGATACTGAAGCGGAAAGGATACCCGGTGATCCTGAGTGATTCACGCGAGAGCTCTACCCTGACCAACGATAGTCTACGGGCCGCCGATCCTGCCTTGATAAAACGCCTTGGTCCGCCGGATGCACGCTGGATCATGGTCTTAGCCCTTATCGATCTCAATGTGGTTGGCAGCCAGGATAAGGTGGAAGTGGCAGGCTTTCTCTACGACAAGGAGAAAGGTTTGCTGCTATGGCGGGACAGCGTTATTTGTTTGGTCGGGGATGGTGGGGTATTTGGCGTGCTAATAAACGATAAAAGGGTCGATCTAGCGGTTTCTACCGCAGTGGATTCGTTATTGGGCAGTATTCCGGAATAGGGACTCGTTTTGATAATCCCACGCTGCCACCGGTCGTTATCTCTGACATTATCGATATGTTTAAAGGGAGGTGTGTCATGACGCATACATGGCACAAGCTATCTTCAATCGAAACCGCAGGTCTGCTTGCGACCGATATGGAACAGGGACTTTCCACCGATGAGGCGAAAAAGCGACTTGCTCGATATGGGCAAAATAAACTGGATAAGGGCAAGCGATTTTCGGCTTTGGTGATTCTTATCAGCCAGTTTAAAAGTCTCGTTATTTGGGTACTGATTGGCGCAGCGGCCGTTTCCGTCGCACTCGGTGAAGTCATCGACGGTATTGCCATCATCGCTATCGTGATCTTGAATGCGGTCATTGGCTTTCTCCAGGAGTATCGGGCCGAGAAAGCGGCAGCCGCACTCGCTCGTTTAACAGCGCCGCATTGCCGAGCGGTTCGGGATGGCCATAGTTTGGTGATCACAACCACTGAAGTCGTTCCGGGCGACCTACTGTTACTCGAAGCGGGCGATTTGGTTGCGGCGGATGCCCGCCTTATTCAAGCATCCGTATTTCGCGTCAATGAAGCCCCGCTCACAGGCGAGTCGCAAGCCGTGGCTAAGTGTACCGATAGCTTGGCATTGGACACACCGCTGGCTGAGCGGCGCAATATGGTTTTTCTCGGTACCAGTGTGACCGGTGGTTCCGCTCGCGCAGTGGTGGTTAATACCGGCATGGAAACCGAACTTGGCCGCATAGCGAAACTGCTCGAATCGGCCGAAAGCGGAGAAACGCCATTGCAACGCCAACTGGAACGAGTTGGGCGTCTGTTGTTGATGGCATGTTTCGGCATCGTCGGCTTAATTTTTGGGCTGGGATTATGGCGAGGCATCGCCCCCTTTGAGCTTTTCCTAAGTTCGGTGAGTCTTGCCGTCGCGGCGATTCCCGAAGGGTTGCCGGCGGTGGTAACGATTGCGCTGGCTTTGGGTGTACAGCGTATGGTTCAGCGTCATGCCTTGGTACGACGTTTGGCTTCGGTTGAAACGCTAGGCCGTGCCCAGGTGATTTGTACCGACAAGACCGGCACGCTGACGATGGGTGAAATGACGGCCCGCAAGTTGGTGACCTCGCAAAACCTCTATCGTGTTACCGGTGAAGGTTACGCCACGGAAGGCACATTCTTCTCTGGCAACGTGGAAAGTTTCCCTTCGGAAAGCCCCGAATTATTCGCCTTGCTGCGAGCATCGGCGGCATGCAACGATGCCGAACTCACGCTAATCGATGGCCGATCTACTGTCGTAGGCGATCCTACCGAGGGGGCGTTATTGGTGGCCGCCGCGAAAGCGAATATTACCCGTTCTGCCATTGAAACGGACATGCCGCGTTTGGCGGTGATCCCTTTTGATTCTGACCGCAAACGCATGAGCGTTATCCGTCGTCAGGCTAATTTCCCCTGGGCCTTTGTCAAAGGTGCTCCCGAAGTCGTTCTTAGCCGTTGCACGTTGATTCGTACCGACCAAGGTGTCAGGGCATTGACTGAAATCGACCGCACTCGATTTTTTCAGGCCAATCGCTTACTGGCCAACGATGCGTTGCGAGTGCTGGCCGTGGCAGAGCGTCCACTAGAAGGCATCCATTTCGGTGCGGGCGTATTCGGTAGTGATGTCGAGATCGAACAGCAGCTTATTTTGCTAGGACTCGTTGGCTTACAGGACCCGCCGCGTGGTGAAGCCAGAGAGGCCGTCAGCAAATGCAAACGGGCAGGGATCAAAACGGTGATGATCACCGGCGACCACCCTGATACTGCGCGAGCTATTGGCTGCGAATTAGGGATTATGGATAAGGGCGATGAAGTTCTGATTGGTACCGAGATAGACCACTTGGACGATGCTGAGTTAAAGGAACGCGTACCGCATGTTTCGGTGTATGCACGGGTAACAGCCGAGCATAAACTGCGTATTGTGCGGGCATGGAAAGCGACTGGGGCGGTTGTCGCGATGACGGGAGACGGCGTGAACGATGCGCCGGCTATCAAAGAGGCGTCCATCGGAATCGCTATGGGCATTACCGGTACTGAAGTGACCAAAGAAGCCGCCGACATGATTGTTGCCGATGATAATTTTGCTTCCATTGTCGCCGCCGTTGAAGAAGGACGCGGCATTTATGACAACATCGCCAAAACCTTGGCTTACCTGCTGGGCAGTAGCACCGGCGAGTTGTTGGTGATGTTGGGCGCCGTGCTGTTGGGTTGGCCATTACCGCTTTTACCGCTACATCTTTTGTGGATCAACCTGGTCACCGATGGTTTTGCGGCCTTGGCCCTTTCCACCGATCCAATTGATCCGGGGGTATTGAATCGCCCGCCTCGACAGGCTCAGTCCCAGTTACTCAACCGGCATTTGTTTTATCTGACTTTATTCACCGGTTTATTAGCCGCGAGCGTCACGCTCGGCGTGTTTGCCTATGAACTGCATATAGTCGGCAATACGCTTGATCAAGCTCGCGACGCCGCCTTTACTGCTCTGGTGATTACCGGTTTGCTGCGTGCCTTCGGTGCGCGAAGCGAGCAACGCGTCATCTGGCAAATCGGTTTGTTCTCCAATTTGCGTTTGTTTTTGATTGTCGCCGTGTGTTTCAGCTTACAGTTGGCAATACACCATGTTCCCATGCTGCAAACCCTGTTTCAGATCAAATCGGTGTCGTTGCATCAGTGTGTAGTCTGGATCGGGGTTGGATTTATACCCTTGGCAATCTTAGAGCTCAGAAAAATCCTGCTTAATCGAGCTAAAAAGTTTGCTTAGAACAATGAAAACCAAGCAATCACATCGCTATCAATCTAAAAGGATGAAATCGCCACAAGCGATGTCCACCAATCGCTTTATCCATCGAAAAATTCTGGTTCGATTGCTTTTAGGTTGGTTGTTCCTGAGCGTAACGGTAGGCGGTTCCATTTTATGGCTGGAGATCAAGAGAGCCGAGCAGTTAGTTCATGCCCTTGCGCTGAAGGAATCAGCGATATTCAGCGGGGCATCGGCCCATAATCTGGAACAACTCGATGCCCAATCGACCGAACACCTGAGGCAACTGGCTGAACAACTGGTTAGCCTGCATTTTCTGATTGTTGAATTATACGACCGCAACAAGCAATTAAAGCTCGAAGCCGTTAGAAAAGGAAAGGAATTTGTCGAACATTTCATCGATCAATATCGCCATCAATTTCCAAAAGCCGATGGGTTTACTCACGACCTTCATTTCATTCATGGCCAATTGTGGCTAGTCACCCTGGTTCCGCTACGTGGCGAACAGGATTCGCCGATGGGGTATTTCGAAGGCGTCTATCAGGTTGATCCGGAAACCTTTGCCGCCTTGAAGCAAAACCTAATCCGTATGCTGGGTTTTGTTACGCTGGGCATTTTCTTTACCAGCCTATTGATGTATCCGATTGTCCTCTCCCTCAATCGAGGCGTCATCAGGCTTTCCGGCGAACTCTTACAGGGTAATCTTGAACTCATGAATGTGCTCGGTTGCGCCATCGCGGAGCGCGATTCGGAAACCAACCATCATAACTATCGGGTGACCTATTACGCCTTGCGGCTGGGTGAAGCGGTCGGATTGTCTCAAGATAATATGCGCGATCTAATTGCCGGAGCTTTTTTACATGATGTCGGCAAGATCGGTATCCGTGATCCGATTTTGCTGAAACCGGAAAAACTGACAGTGGATGAATTCGAGGTCATGAAAACGCATGTGGCATTAGGCGTGGAAATTCTAAACAAATCGCACTGGTTGATCGGTGCGCGGGATGTCGTGGAGTTTCACCATGAAAAATATGACGGCAGCGGGTATCTGCAAGGCCTTAAAGGGGACGCCATTCCACTGAACGCACGAATATTCGCTATCGGGGACGTGTTTGATGCGCTGACCTCGCACCGTCCGTACAAGGACGCGTGGCCAGCGGTTGATGCTATTACCAAGCTCACTAAAGAGGGTGGCAGCCACTTTGACCCTCAACTGGTAACGATTTTTGCCAAGATTGCTCCGCGTCTTCATCAAGAGGTGAATGATTTAGACGAATCTCAACTGGAAGCAATGCTGCAACGCCTTGTTGGCGAACACTTTTTGAACACTGCGTTTAAGGCTCGAAAGGCAAGATATGAAGTTGCACGCACATCGGCTTAGGAGATTGACCCAATACGGTGCGGCAACACCTTTGTTTGCACCAGTATTGCGCAATCGGCCGCGAGAGCAGGTAAAGACGAATTTAACTCATTGATTTTAATGATGGCACTATTTGTGCTTGAAATATAAAGATTTATAGAATGGATTGATGTCATTTCTAATCTTTCATCACTCCATAAACTATAAAAACAGGACGAAATTAACGATGAATAACAACTCAATCTGGAGAAAATCTATGAAAACAAAACTATTGATTACCCTATTGTTAGGTGCTGGCATCTTAGTGGCATGTAGTGAGATGAACCCGCATCCGATGGATATGACTCAAGCCGTTCAAAGCGCAACGACCAAAGCTGATCACGAGGCATTGGCGAAACATTACGAAGAAGCGGCCAAAGAACTGCAACTTAAAGTTGAAGAGCACAAAAAACTGCTTAGCCAATACCAGTCAAAAAGTTATCTTTACGGTAAACAGGGCGACACTTTGGTCAGCCATTGCCGAGTTCTTATTAACGCCTATGAAAAAGCCGCCGAGGCCAATTTAAGTATGGCAGCAATGCATCGCCAGATGTAAGTGATTTGTGCTGCTTGCCATGAAGAATTGTGGCAAGCAGCCGCTGAACTATCTTGTTCAATTTGTTAGTCGGACAGTTGTTAAGGGTTCTGTCGTTAGTTTGACTGTCCGCTGTCGATGGGACCGGACTGTCAATTAGTTGGATGGCGAACGGCTGCTTGGGGTCGTAAAGAGCCGGCCAGATCTTCTGTTTCATCGCCCGAAAGCGGTCGCTTCCACAATACAACACCCACTAAGCAATGCCTTAATCACCTGACATTCCCAATATGGCTTTGTACCGCGAGTCTTTATCGGAATGTACATAAATCGAGGTAGTAGCGATGTTTTTGTGGCCGAGATTGTCCCGCACGATTTCCAGCGGAACCCCTTTGTAAACGGCGTGGCTACCATGCGTATGGCGTAGCCAATGGGTACTGGCTCGGCGGATTTTGTCCGCCGCGACAGGGTCGGTTGGACCGATATCGTCCGCGGCGGCTTCAAAAAAGGCCTTGAGCTTTTGGTACAGCGCCGATTCGCTGAGGAAAACGGCGCTTTGCGCGTCGTCAGGCGCATCCCTTAAGCGATTGCGTAATTTGCCGACAATCGGGGTGTTCGGCACAGCATAACCAATTGGTTTGAGTTGCCGGTCTCGCAAATGAGCATTGATTTCGTCAATCAGCTGCGGAGCAATCGGGACCTGGCGATGCACCTTACCTTTACCGACGACGTTTAACCACCATTGGTCGCCGTCGTAACCGGTGAGGCGTTCCAGATCGCCAATTCTCGCTTTGGTCAATTCGTGAAGACGTAAACCGGTTAAGTAAGCGAAGCGCAGAATGAACAAGGTTCGCCGGTGATCGGCCCGCTTATTGTCCGGGGTGGCGGAGTTGTTGGCTTGCCGTTCGGCAAAGCCAATCAAATAGTCCCAGAGCGGGGGAGACAGTAATCGATCGGTGCCCTGGCGCCGCCCGTAGCCGCGCTTGCTTAAGCCGGCGAAGGGGTTGCTGTCCAAATAGCGCTGGCCTACCAGCCAGTCGCAGCAGGCACTGAGAATGATTTCGGCTTGCCGAGCACTACTGGGCTTCAGCGGACCTTTGAACGGTTTCCATTGCGGTGACCAACGTTGTCCAGAGGGACCGATCCAACGCTCGGCCGGCTGCGGGTCTTCGAGGAAACGGCGAAATTCGGCGCAATCCGGCGTGGTCAGCGACGATATCGCCTTGCCGCGCTCAAAGATCGCCCACAACAAAAACCGCTCTATTTCCTTCCGGTAGGTGCGATGGGTCGGGGTTCCGGCGTCGTATAAGGACAACCAGGCCAAAATCGCCTCGAAATCGTTGCCGGCGTCCAATAGACACCTAGCGACCGGAGCGCGGTTTGAGCCGGATTGCCCGCTCAGATGCTCGGGTGGCCGGAATCGTTCGATGGGGGCGATATCGGACGAACCCACTGTTACCGGGGGGCGTGCCGGGGGTTTTTTAGCCAAATCCAGACTGAGGCCCAATACCTCCGCATAATCGGCAAAAAAAGCCTGAATCTCGGTGGCGGATGTTTGGCCCAAGCGCGGGATTTGCGACCACCAGCGCTGGCCATGTCGGTTGATGAAATCCGCCAACTGGGTCAGGCTGTGAATGTTTTCGGTTTGCGCTAAGCGCGCCGCGGCCGCGGCTGGCAGCCAACGGCTACAGGCTTCATTCGGATGTGGCAATGGCGCCGGTTTGCTTTTCAGGCGATCCAAAGACTTCAAGGCTTTGTCAATCCACTCGGCACTGCCGGTGCACGGCTGTTGCCAAATGGCTGCATCGGCTGTCAAATTCAACAGCTCAGCTTTGCGCGCGAGGGTGCGGGACAGGGCCATGACGGTGCGACGGGTCTCAGCGGTACCAGCGTCATCCAAGTACGCCTCACCGAGCACTGGCCAGGATAAGCCTTGTATCCATCCCCGTAGTAATCCGAGCTCGTTGGGGGTCATCCGGCCGCCTTATCGGGGGTATTCTGGGCCGGCCGGCGTTGCTTTCTGACCAATTCGTGCAATCGGCGGCATTTGTCCTTCTCGGCCTGAAGCTCCACTTCCCGAGCAGCTAATTGCGCGCGTAAGGTGGCCAGATCGGCTTCCCACTTGAGTTGGTGTTCATGTCGATCGCTGAGTTGTTGCATCAATTGGGTAATCCGCGCCTGAGCCGTGGCCAGTTCGAGTCTAAAATCCTCCAGCTCGCGTCCCAGTGCGGTAATGGTCCGTGCATGTTCCTGACGCGCAGCGTTCTTTTCTTCCTCAATGCGAGCCAAATGCCAATCGTGTTGCTGATCGAAGCGATGCGACCAGGCTGATTCCTGTGCCTGCAGTGCCGCTTTGGATGTCGATAAACTGCCTTCCGCTCTGGACAACGCTTCTCGGGTGCTCGCCAATTCGGCGTTGGTGTGGCTGAGCGATTGGCGTGCCTCTGCCAGCGCAGTCGCCAATTCGGCATTCGTGTGCCGAAGTTCCTCGTTGTGTTGGCTCAGTTGCGATCGCTCGGTGTCCCATTGGGTTTGTTGGTCTACTAGCTGCTGTTGCAATTGGACAATCAGCGCTTGGTCGTTACGGGCGTTTTCTTCGAGTTGTTGTCGCTGTTCGTCAAACTGTTTACTGGCTTCCTTCAGGGCCAGTTGCCAGAGCGAAACGGCTGTATCCAACATTACGGCCGGCATATCCGGCCTTTCGAAGGTTTCTTTGTGCTTGTTGGCGAAATGCAGTGTCCAGTCTTTGATGGCTCGGCTGATCACGGTCGGACTATTCACACCGATTCGCTCCCGAATCGCGTCGATGGTCGGAAAGCGGCCGTCTTCCCTTAACACGGTATCGCAGCATTCGTAAGCGAGGGCATAGGTATCGGTTCTATTAGACATGGATGAAATCATAATTCACAGATGATTCATCTTCGCACGAAATTCACGGCATGCAACAGGGACCGGCACGCCAATCTAACCTTTTCGTTGGTCCGTTTCAGATGGAGGGGTGGCAATATGCAGAAGCTGACCCGCTGGCAAAGTGCATTTCAGAGGCATTTAGCCAGCGGGTTTGAATTTTCAAATACGCTAGCATGGCAGCCTTTCAATTTAGTAAAGGAAGGTGAGCCATGGCCGAAACCCAATCCGGATCCGGAACAGACCTCTATAGTCGCCCCAGCTTTACGCAGTCGCTGGTGCTCAACAGCGAATATAGCAAACGCGTCCATCAACGCTACTTCAAATCCGTCGTGTCCGCGCTGTACATGATCGACACGATTTTATACATCATCGGCGAAAAGGACCATATCGATCAGGTACAAGAGGCGGTGTCCGGGTTGATCGATGCGTGTACTCAAGATCTGCTGAGAGAAATCGAGCGGCTGGAGAAATTGAGAGACGATAACGGTGTTTCCGGAACGCCCAAATACAGTAATCCCGGTCGGTACGATATCGAAATTGTCTCGCCTCAGGTGTCGCAGTTCGTCTCGTTGATGCTGAAAATGGACGACGCCATGAAATTGGTCGACACCCTTTGGCTAAGCAACATCATCCCGAACGACAAGCGCGCGGACACCGAGCGTCAATGGCAACTGCGGATTCAGAAACTGGCCCGCCGGATCATTAGCCTCCGCGGTAGTGCTTACCGAGAAGCACGTGCCCGCGGCAAGTCGACCGAAGTCGAAACCGCTACACAAGCCTTGATTGACAAAGGTGTCGACCTCGATACCGACGATGGGAAAGATCTAGCGGATATCGAGACAGATGGCGAGGAAGAGACAGAGGCTGTGGCACCGAAATCGACGCGGCGGTACGGCTAACTTTTAAGCTTTCGTGGCAGGGATGCCGTGCAGGTGAATTTCAGATGCATTTAGCCAGCGGGTTTGAATTCCGGTTTTTGATATAACGGTTCGCGCTAACGTTCAAGGAAGTAGCTGGCTTCCCTAAATAATCAGCATATCTAACGACTCCCGGCGACGGGCAGTCAATTTAAACCCTAAACGGGGGAATTCTCCGTTTAGGGGGAGTCCTCCGTCTAATTTAGGAGGATCTCATGAAAATGCGCAAACACACAGCGGTGCAGGTTCATCCCAGCGTCGAACAGTTCGATATCTTCGTGATCGATTGGGACGCACTGCCTCAATTCACGGAATCGGAATTCGACGAGCTGCGTTACCGTTTGTTGCTGGCGATGTTGAGTTCGCTGAAAGACTTACGGGTCTGCGACGAACAAAAGGCGGATGCCTTGGAATGGTTGAAAAGTGACGACACGTCGCCTTTTTCGTTTCGAGTCTGCTGCGAATCGGAAGGTGTCGATTTCGAAGTAATGCGTGATCTGATTTTGGATCACTTGAGAATGTAATTTACCGAATCGCATCCCATGTTTCATGGGATGCACCTTATTCCTGGCGGCCTCTGGGGTGGGTTTTATGAGTCAAGCGGAACATGGCGGGCATTCTTCTTCAGTGGAAGGGATTGAATCCAACCGTACCGACGTGCACAGGCCGTTCGCGATCATTCATGTCAAACCCCACATCTGTAATCCGGGTTCCCATCATCCGGATATGTCGTGCCGCGCCTGTGGCACTGGCAGCTATGCCGAAGACGCTGCTTCACCCTCTGACAAAACAGACAAACCATGAGCCATTATCGATTAGACGGTATCGAATTCACCGAAGCTCACGAGGAGTTTCAAAACATATTGGCCCGAGCGTACGCCAATAAGCAACGGCCGTTGTGCTTGTGCATGGCAGACGGCGTCGAACTGTATATTGCCTATGCCCATGAACGATATTGGCTGAAACGGATGCCCAATTCCGGCGGCCACCATCATCCGGGCTGCGAATCCTACGAACCGCCGGCCGAATTGTCCGGCTTGGGTCAGGTGTACGGATCGGCCATCAAAGAAAATCTCGATACGGGCGTTACCCAATTGAAGTTCGACTTTCGTCTGGCTCCAGGGAAAAGCCGAACGCCGGCCCTAGCATCCGAAACCGATGAAGCGGCCAAGCCGACAAGCATTAAAGCGTCCGAAGCCAAACTCGGCCTGCGCGGTTTGCTGCATTATCTCTGGGAGCAAAGCGGTTGGCAGCGCTGGGCGCCAGCGACCGAGTCACGGCGCAATTGGCATGGGTTGCGCAAAGCCCTGTTGGGGGCCTGCGCCGGAAAAGTCGCCAAAGCCATGCCACTGGATGAAATCGTGTTCATTCCGGAAACGTTCATCCTCGAAAGAAAGGATGAAATCAGCGCCAGAACGGCGAAGTCCTTGACTTGCTCGGACAACCAAAATCGCTTTCGGATGTTGATTGGCGAACTCAAGGAGATCAAGCCGGCTCGTTTCGGACATAAGCTGGTTATCAAGCATCTGCCGGAGCACCCGTTTTATCTAAACGACCAGACCTATAAGCGCATGGTTAAGCAGTTCGATGCGGAATTGCTTTTGTGGCGAGGGATCGAATCCAGCCACTTGATTGTTATTGCGACTTTTTCGATTAACCAAGCAGGCTACGCGGAGTTGGACAACCTCAGCTTGATGAATGTCTCGTCGCAATGGATTCCGTTCGAAACTGCCGACGAATTGGCGCTAATCGAGTATTTGGTGGCGGAGGGCCGCTCGTTCAGCAAATGTTTGCGCTACAACCTGGCCAGAACGAAACCGTTAGCGTCGGCGGTACTGGTCGATATCAGAATGCCCTTGGCACTTTATATTGCCCGAGACGGCGCCGGGGATGAATCAGCGGATGGAATCGATGGTTTGATCGCCGACAGTCAGACGGCGTCGTACATCTGGGATCCAAAACAACCGGGTTTACCGTTCGAACCACAACAAGGGAAACCTCAAATCGCCTATGCCGCAACTGTATAACCTTCAATCCACAACGACTTTAGGAATTGAGGCCTAATTGGTCATGAACACAGTCAATTTAATCGCGATTCTCACGCTTTATCGTCTAGCCGACGACGGTCTATGGCATGGCTACGGTGCGCACAGCTCGATTCGGATTACCACAGGCGTGAAAGAGTTTGTCGAGGCCGCCGGACAGGCTGAATTATTGGCTTGGGCGGTGTCGGTTTTGCCGCCGCTTTCAAATTGTTATCCGTGGCTCAGGATCGAATTAACTAGCAGCGCCGGACAGGCGTTGTTATCGGTGACCGACGAAAATGGTAAGCGGGTGACCGAGGATTCCTTGTCGTGGCCCGACCAACAGGTCGGACGTTGGATATTCTACTGGACGGACAGGGTATTACTGTTGTCCGGCGAATATTGAATAAATCCATAAGTCATTAAAAGACAAGCCATCGGCGTTTGCTGAGGCGTTTAGATCTTACTCTCTTTATTTAATCTCGGTCGCTTTCATCTTATTCGGAAATCAGGTTGCGAGTGTTGTGATCTGAATACTATTCGCCGACCCCGCTTTCACAATGCATATCCGTTCATTTTTGGTGTTGCATATTCAAAAATCCATGTAACAGTTATTTCGTGATTCGAATATTGCCTATTCGAATAAACCATACCAATAATCCAAATAATGATGGAGCTTATCGATGGCCGCGAATAAAAAAAGTAACATTCAATTTATAAGTTTGCCGATCAGTTTAATATCAATCAAAGAAGGGTTTAATCCCAGGGTTTATTTTAGTGATGGTGAAATGCAGGAACTAATCGCATCAATTAAATCCGAAGGTGTTCTACAACCAATCGTTGTTAGGCCTCAACCGGACAACAAAACCTATTGGGTTGTGGCCGGCGAACGCCGCTATCGCGCCGCCGTTGCGGCAGGACTGTCCGAAATTCCGGCCGCGGTGCGTCACCTGGACGATAAACAGGCGCGGCTGGTGGCTACCATTGAAAACACCCAGCGAGCCGATATGAGTCCAGGCGAAGAAGCGATCGCGGCCCGAAATGTACTCAGCGACTGCGACGGTGATAGAGCGGAAGCATTGCGGTTACTAGGGTGGTCTGCCAAGAAGTTCGAGGCGAGGCTGCTGTTGTTACATGCCTCGACAGAGGTCTTGAATGCCCTGACAGCGAGAGCTATTCGGCTGGGTCACGCTGAATTGCTATGCCAGCTACCGTCCGATTTTCAAAATGCCACGCTGGAGAAATTAATCGAGCATCAGTATTCGGTTCCTGAATTGAAAGCGCGATTGAGTCGATTTGCCAGACCGTTGGAAAGCGCGATTTTCGATCGGACCGAGTGTGCGTCCTGCCATCACAATTCGTATTTGCAAGCGAACTTGTTCGACGAGCATGTTGAAAGCGGCCTATGCGCCAACCCCGATTGTTTCAACCAAAAAACCCAGGATGCCGTCGAAGCCAGGAAGTGCGATTTGCACGACCGGTACGCGGCGGTGTTTCTCGATACCGAAAAGCCGCCGCAAAGCTTTGTGGTCGTGCTACAAACGGGGCAAAACGGCGTGGGCAAAACGCAATTCGAAAAGGGGTGTAGTCAGTGTCGACATTTTGGAGCCCTTCTTTCGACCAATCCCAATTCGCCGGGGAAAGTCAGCGAAGACTGTTGTTTTGACCTGGATTGCCACGGCCAAAAAGTGCGGGGATATCAAGCAAGCTTATCGAATCCGGGTTCATCCACGATGACCGGGAATACAGTCACAGCGACGGGTGCCGATGCGAAAAAGGGCGCCAACCCCGGCCGAGCCGATTCGGCTCATAAGCCATCGGACGGAACCAGCGGCGCCACACCGGGTAAAGTGCTCGAACACATCGAAGGCTTTTTCCGAGATACCGGCGCCAAATACATTGTCCAACATCGGCACGGTAAACTGTTGGTCAACAGTTATGCATTATACCGGCTAGTGCAAACTACCTTTCCCAAAGAGGCCTTACCGATTGCCGCCGGAACGAAACAAGCGAGCTGGCCGATGTTCGGCGCCCTGCGCGACTTTGTCGACGCATTCGGCTATCTCAGTATTGAAGAAATGATGGCCTTCAACGAGAGGATACTGACGCATTTGCTGGGACAGCATGAACGTATCAACACCACCATGAGCAAAGCTTGGGCGATGGGTTCCGCCGGGGTTTGCAAGTTCATGGATATTGCGCTCCAGGACGAGTTTATCGTAACCCGCGAGTTTCTGAGCGCTTTCACCAAATCGGGGATGGAGGGTTTGTTACGGGAAGCGATCAATGGAAAAGGGGTGGCTTTTGTCACCTATTACGAGGGTATCAACGAGAAAAACACCTTCGCCAACCTGATGAAAAAGAAAAATGGCGAAATTTTGGACGAGGTCTTTGGCTGTGGCTATGACTTTGCCGGATTCGTCCCGGCTTGCGTTATCCAATTCATGGGAGAGGATAAACCCGTCTCCGATTCGAACCCAACGCACACAGCTGCTATGACAAGCAGCGCGTTAGCTTTGTCGGCGACCAACAACCCTGAGTCGGGTTGGTTCGATGACGATGACGACGAGCGCATCGCCAACCCACACCACACACTCGACCCTGAATTAGAGGTTTAACCATGTTTGCACAGTTCGAAACAATTTTAGGCGATGGCGAAAGAATCGATTTTTCCATCTGCCGCCAAGGCAATCGTTTAACGGTGTTGATTCAACCCTGCTTCAACGGGCCTGCCTCCGGCATTGACGACCCGCAATTGGAACAGGTCAGAGCGGCCATATCGATGCCGCTTTGCGTCACCGATATGGCCGCGAATCTGGACCGGGATTTTCCGGCCTGTTTAATACAGTACGTGGACGGGGTGTCGGATGGCAAAAGTGAGTTTGCTCAGGCGATGTCTCGCATTAGAGAGGCCGCAAAAACAGCCAATAGTCTCACAACGGCATCGACCGCGAACGAGAAGGCCGCGCAAACGCCAAAAAAAGCTGAGGACAACGACAACGACACGGCGCCGGTCGGCGCCAATCTTCCCACCGATAGCAAAAGCTTATTTTTTTGAGGTCAGCCAATATGTCCGACGCCATTGTGACAAGACCCACACGTGTATTCAAAATGGGTGCGATCAGGCTGGCCGATCCGGCCCCGAATTTGCCGCCCATCGATGCCGTCAAACTCTACGGAAAAGCCTATCCGCATTTAGCGAATGCGGTGCTGGGCGAGCCGCAACTGATCGGCGATGAATTGCACTTTCCGATTAAAACCCATGAAGTCAAAACCAAAGGATAGTACGGGTAATCTTGCCCTATTACAGCAGTGGGCGAGTGGTTTGCCCACTACCGATGACAGCGACAACGGCCTAATGGATTCAAACGTATGTGTTCTGTTCCTGCTTTCGAGAACGATCAAATTGAAGCGAACGGCGTTAACCCATGTCCCCGCGCAAACCTTGCCCTTGATTTGAATGTATTGTTTAAGGAAGTGCGCCTGGACTTCGACCTGCAGTTGTTGGTTGGCGGGATTGTCGAACAGCAAGCGATCCAGTTATTCCGGCAGAACAGAGCAGTGTTCAGCACCGCGATACTGTTAGCTTATGAAATGGGCTTGGTAACGCCAGCCGAAATTGACGAGCACTTCGCCGGCGGATCACAGGCGCTTACCGGGCTGTACCGGGAAAGTTTAAAGCGGATTGACGCCAAGTTGAATGCGGTCGCGCAAGCGATCGTCGGCGAGGATGACGACGATTTTGAAGTGATCGCCTTCGAGTTCCGAGTCAGGGAAGAATACGGCCGTAACGAGGCCGGCCCACAGCCTGTGGATTTGGTGATGGCACTGAATCCGCGATTCACGCAGTTGGATTTAATCGAAGTCGATCGGGCGTTGGCGAAGGTGGTTATTGGCTGTATTCGCTATATCCAAGATTTCGGCGAAATCGGCATCTGTGCCTGCGATATCCAGCGGACGGGGATTGGCTTTTTCCTTGAAGACGAGCTGAGCGAATTGAAAGCCGAAATCGATGGCGGCAATAACGCCAGTGATCGGGAACTCGCCGAGTTGTTTCTAGAACGAGGCCAGTATCCCTTCAGCGAATTCACCGATGATGCGGATTATCTGGAAGAGCGCATCGAATTACTGCGGCGAATCATTAACAATGACCCGGAGAAACTCTTCGGCGACATTCCGGATTTGAAAGGTATTCGAGCGTTTCATCGCTTACACAAGCAGCAGGACGCTTATGTCACCAGCCCCTGGTGGCCGTTTATCGAAGAAAGCCTCGCGTTTATTCGGTTCGTTGAAAAAATAAAAAAGAACCATCACCCCGAATTCACGATATTTGACTCCACCGGGTCTTTTTATAGCGATTGCGGCATTGGGGTGGGTCATGCTATCGGCTTTGGCTTTGACTGGGAAGAAACACTCGCTGCCGAACTGTACGAAGACATTGCCAATGCCGCTGAAACGCCCATGAGTTCAATCGCGTTGAACCCTATTGCGTTAAACCAGACCGCTGACAAACTGATGATACTGGCTAAAGCGAGAGGGTTAATTCGTTTGGCCGAAATGATTCAAATAAACCAGCAAGGTGACGATGACTGAATTTTTTGCACACTGTGTCGAACCGTCGGCCAGAATTAGCCCGATGACCGCCATTCTCGTTCACGAACTGAAACATATAGGGACTGGGGCGATCGGCGTTAGCGGTAGCAGACTGATTTCATCCGCGCATGAATTTTTCGAGGGCGATGACGGTAAGCTGGTCGTGGGCGCCGGCAAGCTAATGGGGCGTGACGATCTGGAAAACTTGCTCCGGGAAATCCTGAATAGATCGCTGCGAAAAGCGACGCTATTGCCAACGGCGGTGGTCTCGATCAGCAGCACGCATATCGCATGGACGACCCCGGCCGCAGTTCGCCCCATGATATTCAAGCCGGTAGGATTGAAGCCGCAAACGCTGACGGTGCCTTGGCCGCGTTTACTGATGGTGGCTAACAGCAACAGTCATTTCTCGGTTGCGGCATTAGCGAGCAACCGGAGGATTACGGCGCATACGAAGCTCTACCACGCGCCCTTGATGAACGTTAATCAGGTTGGCAGAGTGTGTACTGGCAGTGCGCCATTGCCGGATTATTGCGATGCCGAGCAATTAACGGCCTGGGAAGCGGTAATGTTCGAAAGCGCATTCACCCATGTTAATCATCCGCATAGCCTGAAAGTCGGCCATCAAGCAGACGCCGTCGAAACCAAAGACTGTTTCAAATTCTGGGCCGATCTGGCCACGCAAAACACAGTGCGATTTCCAAACAGCGCATTAAACCCGTTAAAAATGTCCGTTACAGACTTTATCAGCAGACACGCATAGGCAGACTGAAGATGATGATGAATGCCTATCTAACCGACCCGCGCGACCGGATTTTGTTTGGTGAAACACCCACCTATATGCAGCCGCTGTTTGGCGAAAAGCTGCCGGCGCCGGAACTCGGCAAACACCGCTTTGTGATTGGCCAAGAAGGTGTGGTGTTAGAGGCCATCAATGAAGTGTTCGAAGTCAGGCTCCCGGTGGCTCAGTCGATCATCAAATTGCCCTATGGGGTTCTTGGGGCGCAAGGCGTTCGGCTTCGACATGGGGCGATGCCGTTTCGGTTATTGGAAATCATTGAGCAAAAGGCCACGTCGGCCTGCCCCGACGAGTGGGCCGGATGGGTGGTTTGGGATGTTTTGCACCAGGGCTACGCATTGATCGAACCCGAGATTCAGAGCGTCGGGCCAGGGCATGTGTCCTATCGCAACGAATTGCCTGAAGGTAGTGAGATCGTCCTGGATGTGCATACCCACGGCCGGATGCCCGCGTTTTTCTCAGGAGTGGACGATGTTTCCGATCGGCACGGTTTTTATGTCGCCGGAGTGATCGGGCATTGCCACGATCGTAAAAATTACGCTACTCGAATGAATGTAAACGGCCATTTTTTCGATTGCGAGGATTTCAGGTTGTTTTTTGATTAAGTTCTAGATCGGATTCAGATCGGGAGTATTTGGACATGATTATTATGTTGGAGCAAGACAAAAGAGGCGGCTTTTCAAAAAGACCGTACATTGAGGTAATAGGGCCAATGACACGAATTATTTGGGGCTGGTGGTCTGTTGCCGTATTTGAAAATTGCGGCATTAACGATATCAGCCGAGTGTTCAGAGCGCACGAACGCGACTTGTTGGTCGGCCAAGGGCGCCTTGAAAATAATAGGCCAGCAAGCTAATGGCTTATTCTAAGTGCATCGGTGATGAACCGGGTAGTATTTAACACTACGTTTGAAATTGAATATGAAACCGACTATGTTTAAATTCTATACCCCCGCAAACTGGCTTGAAAATCGCGTTAAGATTGCGCTGATTGGCGTTGGTGGCACTGGATCGGAAGTATTGACCAGTTTGGCGAGAATCGATTATGCGATCCGCGAATTGGGACATGCCGGTTTTCATGTGACGGCATGGGATGGCGATCAAGTCGAAAGGCCTAATATTGGCCGGCAGGCCTTCTATCCGAGCGATTTAGGCCACAATAAAGCCGTACTCACCATTCAGCGTATTAATTATCTCTATGGTCAGGATTGGATCGGAATTCCTGATATGTTTTCTATTGCATGCAATAAGCCGGAATATTTCGATCTGGTGATTACGTGTGTGGACGTGGCGCAATTTAGAGCCGATTTAAGCCAGTGTTGCCGTTCTACACACTGCAGAACGCTATGGTTGGATACCGGCAATGGCGCACATACCGGCCAAGTGATTTTAGGGCGGTTGTCGCATCACGATGATTGCCAGATTACCTTGCCGTCCGTATATGATTTTCACCCCGAATTAAATGGAATGGTCGATTCGAATACACCGTCTTGTAGCATGGAGGAAGCATTAGCCAGCCAAGAGTTACCCATTAACCGCGCGATCGCAAATGTGGCGATGCAACTGATTTGGGGTTTATTGCGCAATGGCGGCTTAAATTGGCAAGGTGCCTATCTTGATATTACAAAAGGCTCGCAAATACCGATTAACATCGCTTAGTCTTTTTCAGAAATACGGATGACGATTCTTCATTTTTATCGTATATTAATAATGTCGTTTCTTTCTAACGTTATTCTTATGTGCGGTATTTACCTTGAACGCCATGATGCGGATTCGAATATTCATCGATTCTATGCGCTGACGATATCACCCGGTATTTTTAGCGACTGGTCTTTAGTAAGGGAGTGGGGCCGGGTTGGATCGCCCGGAACCGTGCGTTCCAATTGGTATGAATCGGAAGAAGAGGCGATAAAGGCTCAAAATGACATACTGCGAACAAAACAGCGCAGAGGCTATACGTTAGCCGCGATAACGTGTTAATACTTTAGTTTCTTTATTAAGGAATAAATAATGCTTGAATTTGATGGTAAATCCGAAGACGAATTGCTCGATATTATCAATAGCGCAAAAAGGCAGCTCAGTGCGAGAATCAGCGAAAAGCGAGAACAGGTGATCGCTCAAATTAAAGAATTAGCGGCTTCGATTAATGTGTCGGTGGAGATTATTGATGCCACCGTGAAAACAAAAGCCTCTCGCAACACCCAAGTTGCACCGAAATATCGCAACCCGGCTAATGCAACCCAAACCTGGACAGGTCGTGGTGTTGCGCCAAAATGGATGAAGGAATTATTAGGGGCCGGGCGGAGCAAAGAGGAATTTTTAATATGAGTTCTCCGGCTCATTCCAGGCGGGCTTTGTACGGCCGTAGCTAGATCCGCCCAGGACTATGCGTTCTAAGGCTTGCGTTCTATTCGGTTTGTTGGCCAGTATGGGTCTAAACGGCTGCGCGACTCACATTGCGCTAAAACCTGACGCCGACGATCGGGCAAAAAAATATGCGGCCTGCCGGGAGGAAGCCGACAGTTTGTATGCCGTTACGCCAAGGTACCCAACGCATAGTCGTTATCCTTGGCGGGCATATTCGCCGAACACGCCGGCTTTTCGGTTCAATATGGGCGATACCTTGGACGACGGCGATCTGGATGTCGCGGCCGTCGGAAAGCTTCCTTGTTTCAGACAATCTCCGCCGCCCGGTGTCGAGCTTGACGAGCGGATCTGGGGGCAAATTCTCAGAGAACGCGAGTTCTTAACGGCTGGTGAGTATTTCCAGATGTGGAAGTTATGCGGGGGTGGTAAAAAATACCAGTTTCTCGATGAATGTCCGCAATACCAAATCCGGGCCGACTTGTGCCAAGACCAAGGTCGAAATTGCAAACTCGATATGACCGATTTAACGGATGAAAATCGAAAAATAGCAATGAATGCGTACTTGCGCAGCTTGCTCGTTAAAACGTTGCGCAAGGAGGGTCGCATTGATGACAAGGGTCACATCATTCGGGGTAATAGACCAAATTATCTTCAATGAAACAATATTGGTTAGAGTTTATTTATGGAAATTATTCAAAAAGGAGCATGGCGATTTGTCTCATTAACCAGCCCAATGAGCAGGGTTTGTAACTGGCGTTCGCCTAAGTCACGAGAGGCGAGGCATTGTCACCTATTTTGCGAGCGGTGTCATTTTCGGCCATTTTAGCACGTTGAAATCTCCCGGTTTTCTCTGGTTTATCTGAGATTAGCACTGCACCGCTCGCGTGGTTTCGGCAGTTAATCGCCGCGTTTTCGTCCAGCTCCAATTCGGAACCGCAACTTTTACAAGTAGCGTATTGCGAGCCGCGAAGCCTTTTCTCGGCGACGTAGCTGCATTTGTGGCATGTCGCCGTCGTTTTGCCGGTGATCGTTTCGACAGTTGATCCGGTTTTTGCCGCTTGTTTGCCTATCCATTCTTTCAGCGAGTAGATTGCGGCGACTACGCGATTTCTCCGGGCGGATTCGGGCAGCGCATTATCGACAGCTAAATCGTCTTTCGCCTTGGTTCTCGACATCGTACTGAGCGGCGTATCGGTTATCGCTAGAACGGCATAGCGCTCTGCCAGTTCTTTGGCGATGTGGCGATAGATTTCCTCCCGCCATTTCACGGCGTTTTGCCGGCATCCAGTATATGATCGGCGCAATGCGGCATCTGACTTTAGCCACGCTGCGTAACGCCTTGACTCTTCTTGGGCAAACACGCATTCACGCCAGATAGTCATCAAATGATTGGCGGCATCTACCGAAGGCCTATTTCTCAGCAATTCTTGGATCGACTTGCGCCATTCTAGCGGCGCCTCGTCTCGGTTATCCTGGTAGAAGGTGCGTAGCCAAGACAGCATTTCATTTCGGGCATCGTCTGCGGCTTTTTGGATTGTCTCGGCAGCTTCGAATTTGCTAACCAATTCTGCCGGAACGAAATATTCGGTTTTTTTGCCTGCATCATCGACGACAACGGCAACCCGTAGACGCCCGCCGAATTGCCGCCAGCCAAGATTAACTCCGACAATGTTCCGCTTTGGATGCTCGATGTCAACCTCTGGCAGGGCAACAGTAAAGCAGGCGTGCCATTTGTATTTCTGCTTGCCGTCGTGCGGCACTTTGACGACTTCGACCGCCTTGATAACTCCGTCCGCAGGTATTGGCCGGTGGTAATTGATTTCGCTGAACAGTTGGCGGCGGAACCGCTTGCCTGCGTCGTCTTTTCCGGTAAAAGCGGTGAATGCGAATCGACCCTTGGTTTTATTGGTGGTGACCAAGTTGGTCAACTGCGCTTGCGAGTGACTGCCGGCCAGTAATTCGGTAACAGTCATCCCACCCTGAATTTGGTTGACGAATCGACCTGAGCCGTCGAAGGACTTGAAGTGCAGCCGGCCGCCGTCTTTGATTGCCATTGATTTCGCTGTTTCGAATGACTCGATCACAGCGTTGTAATTTCCCCAAAAGCAACCGCTTTGCTGGCGGGCCAGTTTCACATTGGTCTTGTAGACTTCATTTATCGGTGCCTGAGATTCTTTCGGGATCGCTTTCTGAATGGCTTTGCAGATTTCCCAAAGCGCCTTTCGCCGGCCTAGTAGCTCGTCTTTTCTGACGCGCAATTCGTCTGACGGCTCTTTGCTTCGGGTGGCAATGCGTTCAGCTCTGATCGCATCGTAAAGATTGTCAATCGGTTCCCGCAACGCTTCGATTTCGTCTTGCGCTGCGGCATATTCCGCCGACGTTGATCGGCATAAATCCTTAAATGACCGCTCTCTTTGCCGATCTATCTCAATCAGCCTGTTCCATAGATCGTTCATCCGGCGAAGCTCATTTTCGCAGTCTTCGGCGAAATTTTCTGGCGCCTTGAGGCTATATTTGTAAGTTCTAATCATAAATGGACTTTCAGATAAATATCACAGCCAACGACGAATGACCCAGTTAATTTCCTTGAAATTAATCTTGTGACCAGGAATAAAGCTTTCGGTTTGCCCAGATTGCGCCAGGCCGGACGAACCAATGTCGCCAATGCCTTGCAGTCGCATGTTTTCGCGAGCAACGTCGAAGCCATCGGTATAGCGCATCAGAATCTCCAGGCGCTTTAGCGAGTCCGGCTCAATGTCCTTTGGTAAATACAAATCGCAGCGGCCGAATCCGCCAGCCCTGGCCACTCGGCCGCGAATTTGATGCAAGGTATTGAGGCCGAGCCGTTCCGGATGGACGATGACCACGTGGCGTAGTCGCGGTAAATCGATACCGGTCTCGATCGCCGTGGTGCTGATAAGTAGGTCCGCGTGATTGTCACGCATGGCCTGTACCGCATCCAGTTTATCAATGTCCGATAACTTGCCATGAATGTAACGCACGCGTCCTGGAAATATCGTGTTCCAAAGTTTGAATGCGCCTTCTGCGGATTTACGGTCTTTGATCGACTGAGTGGACGATTCCGCCAAAGGATACACTGCTAAGGCTTGATGGCCGGCCAAAATAGTACGCTTAAGTGATTCGAACAATTGATTGCGATGGGTGCGGGTAACTAGTCGCGTTTTGATTGTTTTTTGGATGTGCGGTTTGGTTAAGCGCGAAACATTCATGCCGGCGAAGGTTGCCAGAGCCGCTGTACGCGGAATACAGGTTGCTGTGCAGTTTAGAAAATGGGTTCGATCGCCAATTAATGCCTGGATTTGAGCGAGTCCAAACTTCTGCGATTCGTCACAGACGAGCAAATTGATCAATCGGTTTTTCGGCATGCGATGCAAAAGTGCTGTGGTGCCGATTACAAAGCGGGCTTCAAAACCAGAATTTCCCTGACTTCCAATCACCAACGACGGCGCAAGGTCCGGCCACCATCCGGAAATCGCGTCCCGCGTTTGTACAGCGAGTGGTTGATTGGGACATAACCAAGCCACGGTGCCACCAGATCGGAACGCCGCGGCAGCGGCCGCGGCCGCCACATAGGTTTTTCCGAAGCCTACGTCAGCTGACAACAGCCGGTTCATTGGAATATCCGAGCGCATGTCTTGGCAAATTTCCTCGACAACCATTCTTTGTTCTTCGGTCGGTGTCAAAGATGTTTCCGATAACAATCGGGCTGGCAGTCCGGATTCGATCGCTAATGCTGTATGGCTGTTTGGCGGCCTTTGCGCCTCGCGTTTCGCGCGTTGCAGTACATTCCATGTCGCCACCAGTTTTAGCAGCTTAACTGCATTGGTACCGATTTCAGGCGTCGGTGGACTATGAATTGTCCTTAACAAATCGGCCAGTTTGGCGCCACCTTTGCCTGTGAGTACCAAGCCGACTCTTGCGGATTCTTCGTCAAGGGTCCAATTTAATTCATCTATCAACCTTTCCGCGCACATTGGTATTGCTTCGGGGAGCAATTCCTGCATCTGATCGAATACCGTTTCGGGTTTGATTACGCTGGTTTTTCCCGGATAGATTGGCATTATCCTGCCCACGTTAACCTCATTCAGCCACTGAGGATTTTTTAGGATAGGCAAACCTGAGAAATAACTCATCGTGCCAGTAATTACTATCGGGCGATTTATTTTCACAGCCACTATAGACAGATGGTATTTAGTGTTACCGAAAAAAGTCGCGCTAATTGAGCGATCAGCTATATCGACCAGTTTGAGGGTGAGTCGACTCGGTACAACGCCATTTGTGGCCGTATAATTTGACAATATTCCACGTACAACACAATCCTTTCCTTCTTGCCAGTCGGCGTACGAATCAACGATAGCCTGTTCTCGCAAATCAATATACGTCTTCGGTAGTAATAGTGGCAATTGCCATGTCGCAGAAATACCGAGTGATTTTAGTTTACCCAGTGTCATGGTTTTAATCCTCTTTCACTTGTTTTGTCTGTGCAGGATTAATGCTCTCATGACTTAAGATATATGCAACTATTCAATATTTGTGTCTGTTTGTCTTATTCTGACAAGGCTGTTGCAAATTGAGCCGTGCTATTCCCGTCGCTTGTTGATCGGCTTACCCCATTGCGTATTTGTCCATCACGAGTACTTTGTGCCAGTGGGATTAACTTAATTTACGTCTAGTGATCCGGCCTTAAACTTCAATTTAACTTTGCGAGACACTAATGGATTCAAATACCCTATTACCAGACGAAAAACACTTTCCATATCACTCCGGTCCTGGTGTGGCCTTTATAACCATATCAGTCAATGGAGTTTGCTATCAAATAATGTACTGTCCTTACATGATAACCAATGAACGGGCGAAAACAGACTATCACCCATTACAAATAAGACTGGTGAAATGTTTTGTGGGAAGTGTTAATAATGGCGATCCAATTTTTGAATGTGTTTCGCTATTCCACGGTTTTGAAGGGGCTAAGAGATTGGTTTATTCTCTCATTAAAGGTGAGCGACCAGAACAATAAAACAAGGGTTGCATAGTTTTGGTTTTGTATTACCGTTAAAACATTACTTAATCACCACAAGGTATCACGATATGGCTTCTCTAGAGAATCTTGAAACAGTTATTACTGATCGATTAAATGAAATGATTGAATCTCGATTCGATCTGATTAAAAATGCTCAATTCCTGAGCGTTTTGGGTATCGATAATAAAACGACATCCGCCTATTACATTGGTCATTGCATAGAGTCTGTTGCCGAGCAGGTGATTAATGAACTTTGCACACAACTTACACGACAGCTTTCGAATGGAACACCGGCAAGAATTAGCGTTGAAACCGGTCTGTATAAAATAATTTCCGATCGATATAGCGATAATTCAATTCGCGAATACTACATTCGTCATTCGGAAGGCAGTTTGAATGACGACAAACAGTTAGTTTCGGTTTATCTGTCATATGTCGATTTTGCCGGTATCACCCAATCAATCAAGGAGCAGATCAAAAACTTAGAAAGCGAAGGACTGTCAATGTTGGCAACAAGTATTGTCGATGAATTCGGATTAAAGCATTTTGACCGACATTTTTCGTTTTATGCCAAAAACGGTTGGTTCATTTGTCAAACTTATGCGCCGAATTGGAATCATAGCTTCGATAGGCAATGTCATGATCGCTACGGTAATATTCTAAGCGCATTTCGATTAATTCTAAACGATACCGGTATCGATTTAGAGTCCAGTTTTGCGCAGTATGTTAGCGCTGTTAAGGGATTAACTTATTCATCTTCAAAGATTGAGTCTCGAACCGTGTTTGGTAAAGGCTCTTCGCTACAAATCGCCTGTTTTAAAGACAAGGTGGAGTATCGTTTCACTCGCAGCGCTTTTGAAGCCTTAACCGCTTTTTTAATGCTCAACGGTTTCGAGACTCAAGCGGCGGCGATCGTCGCCAGAATGAATACCTTGCAGGCGGCGTAAGATGGAGCAGGTGTATTTACCCGCCGAATTGGGCCGACTGGTTTCCAGAGGTAGCCAAGCAGAGAAACCCGGTTCGCTGGCCGGCTTACACGATACACGGAAAGAAACACTATCGCAGTTTTTTACGCCGGCTTGGCTGACTCGCTACCTGTGGAACGTTATACAACCAGCGTTCGATGAACAACAGCGGTACCGCTTGCTCGATAACAGTCTCGGCAATGCCGGGCTGTTCCGGTTTGCCGATCCGAAACGCTTCCATTTATGCGGCTTGGATGTCGACGAAGCGTTGTTAAACCAGGTCATTCGAATCATCGACACCACAAAATTCGAAACGGATTTCGTTGCCGCCGGTATGGAGAACGTAGAGCTAGACCGATTTAGCGCGGCGCTGATTAATCCGCCTTTCTCGATCACGCTATCCAGCCCGCATATGCACGCTTACGAAGGGATCACGCATTACGGGAAACACGGCCCCAACACCTCGGCTTTATCCCATGAATACGCACTCGCTCAAGCCCTAGCCCATTGCGATATCGTCGCGGCCGTGGTGCCGGCCTCTGTCATGGCCTTAGTCGAATCGATCCCGGCCTATCGTGCCCGGCTCCGGGCGGTATTTGTTCTACCCCGCGATACGTTTCAGGCTGAAAATGTCGAATCGGTGAACACGGTATTACTCATTCTCGGCTCGGAAGACCACCGCAATCCAGCGCATGATCAACGCATTGTTCGGGACACCATCACACCCGAATCGATACCGCCTTATTTGGAAAATTTGTCCTGCCGTACCCGTGAAGAGTTAGGGAAATCGACCTTCCCGATTCGTCCCGTGTTGGTGGAAAGTAGCAAGGCGGTCGTGACGACGCCGCTCAGCGACGATAAAACGGTGATCCTCGGTCGGGCTGGACGCTGGATTAAGCTCAAATTTCGCGATGGCGCCACCGAAGGCCGGGTTATGAATACCTTGTATCGGAGCCGTCTGTATTCGACAGAAACTCACCGCTATCCAAGATCGACCCGCTATGCTGGTCAATTTCAAATCAATTTAGATGTAATTAGCCTTCAGCCGGATCCTTTCCTGGCTTTGCGGCAGGTCTCGGAAACCATACGCGCTGCCGGCGGACAACCGATCATTTCAACGGAACTGATCGGCGGCCTGAAAGCGATTATTCGGGAAAACGCCAAGATGCAAATCCCGTTCAGTCGCACGGTGTACCGAAAAGGCACACCCCAATTTAGCGCCATTGCTGGCAAGATGGGTTTCATCGATCCCGCTGAACCGGTGTCGGTGGTTCGTAAAGGCGATACAGTTCAGGCAAAGCGAGAATCATCCGGGTTTGTGGTGACCACATCGCGCGGCGCCTTTACCTGCGACGAAGTGCGGTTTTTCGATTACTTTGTGCCGCAAAGCGAGGTAATCGACGCCGGTTACTGGGAAACGATTTATCCTCCGATCGCGCATAGCTTTCCCCGCGATATCGACCGGTTAAAAATCAAGGCCCAGGCATTAGGGATTGATCGCTGGTTAACCTGGGATTTTCAGCTAGAGGACTTATGCGAATTGGCGTTTAAGCCTCGCGGGGCGATCTGTGCTTGGCAAATGGCGCTTGGTAAATCTCGGCTGGCCATTTCATTGGCCTTATTACTGGAGGGAAGATCACTTATCGTGCTGAAATCGCGCTTAGTGGCCGAAATGGAAAATGAACTTCAAACACTGGGATTCAACGATTACACGATCATTCGGGAGCGTTCCGATCTTTCCGCACTTAACAAACTTAATGTCATCAGCTATGAACGCCTAAAGCGCCCTTTTGACCCACGCTATCCGAAATTAACCCTGGCTAAAGCCCTGAGAAAACGGATTAAGAACGTGATTTGCGACGAAGGCGGGCTGCTGGCGAATCAATTTTCTCAGCAAAGCCAAGCGGTTTGGTGCTTGGGCGCCAAACGGCGGTATATATTCGATGGCACGCCGTTTCCTAACTATGTCAGAGAATCGCAAAGCCTGGCGGCATTCACCGCTGGTCAGGAGCGCGCCTATCAACCTTTTTCCTTAAAAGGCGGCTTTCTGGAGCGGCGCTTGTTCACCAGTGCGGAGTTTCAACCGACCGGCCGGGATGAATTCGCCAAACGCTATGTAACGCTGGAATGGGCAACCAACGAATTCAAGGATACTCACGAACGGGGCGCCAAGCGTGAAATACCGAAAATCAACCCGGCCTATCTCAACGATTACCGAGCCTGGATAGCCCCATTGGTTAAGCGCCGCGTGCAACAAGAACCGGACGTGGCCAAGTATGTTCACTTTCCGGAGCCTAGATTACACCCGCCGATTAAGGTCGATTGGGCAATCGATCATTTAGTGCTCTACATCAAAACCGCTGAGGAATTCGCCAGTTGGTACCGGCAATACGCCAAGGCACAAACAGACCAACAGAAAGCGCTCAATTTAACCATGATCCTGGCACGGCTTGAGGCCTGTTTCAAGGCGGCCAATACCCCTAGCATCGTCTCCGGCTACGGCCGGGGTTTCACGGAGCTGACCACCAAAGAACTGGCGTGTATTGAACTGGTGAAACAGCAGGTCGAACAAAATTTGAGACCGATTGTTTTTGCGCGCAATCCTTTGGTGCTGCGCAGACTGTCAAAAGCGTTAGACCAATCCGGGATCAGTCATTTGGTGTTTTCCGGGGAGGAAACTATCGACAAGCGGACTAGCCGGCTAAACGACCGCATCCGCAACGGCACCGATCAGGTCATGCTGGCCAGCTTGGGTGTCACACAAGACGGATTGAATTTGCCGATGCTCAATAGTGTCATCTTCTACAACCGCAGCTATAAGGCGAGAGAAGAAAGCCAAGCCATTTACCGATTAATTCGGCCCCAACAAAAATATGCGGTGAATTGTTATTTCCTGGAATTAACCGGCAGCATCGACGAGTACATGAGTCAATTGGTGTCGTGGAAGAAAATCGCCAGCGAAGCCGGCTTGGATTACGGCGATCAGGTCGACGGCGCGGATTTTGTACATTTCGACGCCTTCATTTACCGCTTCATTAACTCGATTCCAGAACTAAGAGAAACCTTGGCTTGCATTAAACGGGCGGCGTGAGAGGATAACTAAAAAGCCGATCTATTTATCAGAATTATTAAAACCGCTGGTTATGCGGTTGTTAACTTGTACATACGGAGGTATGAATTATGTTTTCAGTTAGTTATTATTTCCCGTCTGATGCCCCTCTATCTGAATATGAGAACAATAGCGCACACCCTCATAGAATATTGAATGGCGGCGGTTCTGGCGGTGCAAACGATTATCCGGACGAGTTGTGGGCACGCGCAAAACAGCGTCATGTGGAGGTGTTGGCCTTTGCCGATCAATGCGAAAATAAACCGATAGTCCGGTTTGAATGGAAAAAGGGCTGGCCGGCTGGATATGCCGTCTGTGAAGGCTCGTTCTGCTCCCTTGATGGTCACCCCGAGGAAATATCATTGCCTATAATACCGGGCGACAAAACACCAAGAGTCCGTATAGAAAGTTAATAATGAATGCTTTAAAACCATACAAAACCATTAATGAAATTCAGATAGTTCCTGATGAACATGGTCTAGCTGAAACCGTCTATATTCGGCTTTCTGGACTTTCTATGGCGATCACGGCTAAATGCCTTGAGATTAGAACGGACAAGCAAGGTAATATTGCCTATATTTTATTAGACCGGTTAATTCATAGCGATTCTGATATCGGTTTTGAGCTGCGACAACCTGATCACGATAATATTTATTATGCTGTAAGTGGGTGTTATGTTAGCGAATTATGTAGGATTGATTAAAGTTAAACTCAAGACGTATGTATCTTATAGCGCATTGTCAGACCATTTTAGACGTCTGATATTAGACTATTCGCCTTTTCGCGCCGTTTATGTTGAGAATAATGATTCGATCGGTTGTCTTACCCCGTTCGCCGCCATCAAGGAAGCAAAGGATTGGAAGCTTGATGAAGAACGAATCTGGGAGACGGATTGTGGCGATTTCGATGTACGCATATTTAGTTTCCTTATTAAACGGTTCTGATGGAATATAAATTATAATACTCTGTATTTCTATATAATCTAATGAACGGCTAAGGAACCTCTGAAAAACTGCCGTTTTGAACGACAGTAATTTCTAAGATAGGTCAAAGATTTCAATAATCGACCGTTTTTTCATCAAAACAGCCGGATTTTCTCGAGAACAAGCCGTTTTTTGGGCCTATTTTCAAATTTCAGACGCAATGAGGCAGCGACGTTCATATGCATCACCGCGTAGCGCGCTGGCAATCGCGGTCAGGAAGGTCAAACGGGCGGCATTTTTCGCTAAACCGCGATAGCGATTTTTGGCGTAACCAAATCGGACTTTAATGTCCCGAAACACGTGTTCGACTTTGGCCCGGCGGCTGGCCAGTTCGCGGGCGGCCTCGCGCAATTGCCGGACTTCTTCGCTATCGTCCTGAGTTAACTTGGCCAGCTTGCCAGGGCGCATCGCAATGACACACACGGGTGGATTTTCGGTCGGCATCTCGGGGCGCTTGTCCAAGCCTTGATAGCCGGCGTCGCCCTGCACGAATTGTTCTTCGCCGTGCAGCAGGTTGGCGGCTTCGGCCACGTCACTGACATTGCCAGAGGTGACTGTGAGGGTATGCACCAAGCCGGTTTCGCTATCGACGCCAATGTGAAATTTGCTGCCGAAAAACCATTGGTTGCCTTTCTTGCTCGAATGCATCTCCGGGTCACGCGCTTTGTCTTGGTTTTTGGTCGAGGTCGGCGCGGCAATCAGGCTGGCGTCGACGATGGTGCCGGCTCTTAAAAACAGGCCGCGTTCCCCCAGCGTTTGGTTGATGGCTGCGAAAATCTGTTCGGTTAATCCGTGGGCTTCCAACAGATGGCGGAACTGCAAAATGGTACTTTCATCGGGCACCGCTTCCAGGCGAATACCGCAAAAGCGCCGTAGCGATTCAATTTCGTACAACGCGTCTTCCATGCCCGGATCCGAATAGTTGTAGACAATCTGGGCCAAGTGCACATGCAGCATGGCATTCAAGTCAAGGATGCCAAAAACCAGCTGACCACCACCCAATACGACGGTCACGACCGCAAACTGAAAACCCTGTATCCGGACAAAGTCACCGCCGGTGCTTCCTCGGCGACCGACTACGAACAAGTGGCCTACGACGCCAACAGCAACGTTACCAGTATCCGCAAACGTAACGGCCAAAGCATAACCCTGGCCTACGACAACCTGAACCGTCTGCTGAGCCGGACCTATCCGACTGCGGCCGACAACATCAGCTTCAGTTACGACCTGTTGGGCCGCAAAACCGCCGCCAACAAAACCGGCTACGCCATCGGCTATGTCTACGACAACGCCGGCCGCCTGACCAGCACCACCGCCGGCGGCAAAACCCTGGCCTACCAATATGACCCGGCCGGCAACCGCACCCGCACCACCTGGCCGGAAGCCACCGCGTTCTACATCACCGCCAGCTACGACGCCCTGAACCGGCCGACCGCCCTGCTGGAGAACGGCACCGTCAGCCTGGCCAGCTACGCCTACGACGACCTGTCGCGGCGCACCACCGTCACCCTGGGTAACGGCACCACCACCGGCTACGGTTACGACAGCCAGTCGGCGCTGGCCAGCCTGACCCAAAACCTGGCCGGCACCGCCCAGGACAACACCTGGAGCTACACCCGCAACCAGGTGCAAGACATCAAGGCGGCCAGCTGGACGAACGACAGCTACCAATGGACCGGCTACACCAACGGTACTCGGAGCTACACCGCCAACGGCCTGAATCAATACGCCACCGCCGCCGGCAGCACGCTGAGCTACGACGCCAACGGCAACCTCGGCGGCGACGGGGTGTGGACCTACGCCTATAACCTCGACAACCAATTAACCAGCGCCAACAAAACCGGCTCGGCCAACAGCCTGGCTTACGACGGGGCAGGCCGCTTGAGTCAAACCACCCTGGCCGGCGTCGTCACCAACCTGAGCTACGACGGCAGCGACCTGGTGGCTGAATACAATAGCGCCGGCGCCCTGCTGAGACGTTACGTGCACGGCCCCGGTGTCGACCAACCGTTGGTCTGGTACGAAGGCGCCGTCACCACCAACAAAACCTGGTTATACAGCGACCACCAAGGCAGCATCGTCGCCACCGCCAACAGTGCTGGTACCAGCACGGCGATCTTGAGCTACGGCCCCTACGGCGAACCGAATGCCACCACCGGCGTCCGCTTCCGCTACACCGGCCAGCAGCTGCTGGGCCCGCTCAACCTGTATTACTACAAAGCCCGGATGTACTCGCCTGCCATCGGCAGGTTCTTGCAGACCGATCCAATTGGCTACAAAGATGACTTGAACCTGTATGCCTATGTGGGGAATAATCCGTTTAATCGGAGGGATCCTTCAGGACAGTTTTTCACGCCTGATACACTGCTGGATATCGGATTTATAGCGTATGACATCGGGGTTTTAGGTTACGATCTTTACGCGAATGGCGGCGCTAATTGGGCTGTGCATACCGGTGCGTTAGCGGCCGATATCGCAGGCGCGGCACTTCCATTCGCTACAGGAGCGGGACAAGCCTATCGTGCCGGCAATAAACTTGTGGATGTTGCTCAACAAGCCAGTAACGCCGTTTCTGCGGGCGGAACCGCACAGAGCTATGGAATGAAGGTGCATAGCGCATTTGATGATCTTTTGGCTGCGGGGGCTGGTGGCAAGAACCTTTCCGGGGAAACTTCATATGTTGGCGGTTTTTGGAATGGTAATTACAGGCCGAAAGGAAGCTCAAATCCAGACGCCGTATTGGGAAAAATTGAAAACCCTACTGCTGTTTACGATCTGAAAACCGGTCAATCAGGGATATCCAATGCCCAGATGAATCGGTATAACAGCAATCTACCAGCAGGTACTCCTGTGTATACGGTTACCTCTGGCGGACATAATGTCCCCAGACCGGGAAGCTGGTCCGGTGGCGGTGCCGCCTTTAATTCCGGATATCTTTTGGGAGGAGCTCTCAAATAAGCCTATGTACAAAGCCAAAGACCTAGCAAAGTTTGTAAAGACACAGTTATTGCCATTGCTGCCAGATGAATATACCGCAGTGCATGGCAATAGAACTGTGCTCAGAATGCGAGGGCATTTGGTGCAATGGATAGGGATAGGTACTTCGCGTAGCGGCTGGATTGAAGTTTTCCCCACGCTTTATGTCGTGGGGGCAAACAATACGGAAATTGTTATGACAGGGACGGCAAGTTTGAATGTAATAAATGGACGTAGGGAGTGGACTTTCCCGAAAGGTACTCCACTGGATCAGAGCTTTGCAAGCCTCATTGCCGAACGCATCGAAACCGAAACGCCAATCTCGTTCATTCAACCACTTGATGATGAAACGATAATAAAGGCATTAATTTGGTTTAACAAAAACGTAAAACATTGGGCCGTTAATTGGTATATCGCCTTCTGGTACTTATGTCAGGGCGATCCATCTGCTTTGCCTTATTTGAACAAGCTCGAAAAGTATTTTGCTGATGTTTGCGGCCCAAAAGCCAAATATCCTGTACGGGATTGGGAAAAAGCGCATTGGGCTAGAATTAAGTTATTGCAGGCCCGTATGTCCGATTCTCATTGCGTCGTGCTATGTCGAGAGGAAGCAGAGCAACATGCCGCGCAATTAGGCTTGCCCAAATTGGTTTGGCCGACCGAATGGGCAACCGAAATGCGACCTGCGGAACAACAAAGTTTGTTGGCCAATATTTTTGGTTTGTGAAAATCATAAAGGCTATAGGTCGCAACCCGATTAGATGTGCCGACGCAAGGAGGCGCATCGTTCGCGATCAGTACGCCTCGTAAACGCGATTATTTTTTCCCTT
Organism: Methylomonas sp. PHL2-19; assembly: GCF_059331595.1. Taxonomy (NCBI): domain Bacteria; kingdom Pseudomonadati; phylum Pseudomonadota; class Gammaproteobacteria; order Methylococcales; family Methylococcaceae; genus Methylomonas; species Methylomonas sp. PHL2-19. Next base: position 131,386 of record NZ_CP196842.1, on the reverse strand, counting down.
GCCCCACCAAAAAGCCGATTAACGCGATAACGTGTGCCAAATAGGATGCTGCCGTCAGGCGCATCGTTCGCGACGCCGATGTTCGTCTTATTCGCACCAGCGCTGGCGGCAAAACCCTGGCCTACCAATATGACTCGGCCGGCAACCGCACCCGCACCACCTGGCCGGAAGCCACCCCGTCTACATCACCGCCAGCTACGACGCCCTGAACCGGCCGACCGCCCTGCTGGAGAACGGCACCGTCAGCCTGGCCAGCTACGCCTACGACGACCTGTCGCGGCGCACCACCGTCACCCTGGGTAACGGCACCACCACCGGCTACGGTTATGACACCCAGTCGGCGCTATCCAGCCTGACCCAAAACCTGGCCGGCACCGCCCAGGACAACACCTGGAGCTACACCCGCAACCAGGTGCAAGACATCAAGGCGGCCAGCTGGACGAACGACAGCTACCAATGGACCGGTTACACCAACGGCACCCGCAGCTACACCAGCAACGGCCTGAACCAATACGCCACCGCCGCCGGCAGCACGCTGAGCTACGACGCCAACGGCAACCTGGGCGGCGACGGAGTCTGGACTTACGCCTATAACCTCGACAACCAACTGACCAGCGCCAACAAAACCGGCTCGGCCAACAGCCTGGCCTACGACGGGGTAGGACGCCTGAGTCAAACCACCCTGGCCGGCGTCGTCACCAACCTGGCCTACGACGGCGTCGATCTCATCGCCGAGTACGACAGCGCCGGTACCCTGCTGCGGCGTTACGTGCACGGCCCCGGCGTCGACCAACCGCTGGTCTGGTACGAAGGCGCCGTCACCACCGACAAAACCTGGTTATACAGCGACCACCAAGGCAGCATCGTCGCCACCGCCAACAGTGCCGGTACCAGTACCGCCACCTTAAGCTACGGCCCTTACGGCGAACCCAATGCCACCACCGGCGTCCGGTTCCGCTACACCGGTCAGCAGCTGCTGGGACCGCTGAACCTGTACTACTACAAAGCCCGGATGTACTCGCCCGCGATTGGCCGGTTTTTGCAGACCGATCCGATTGGTTACCAGGATGACTTGAATCTGTATGCCTATGTGGGGAATAATCCGTTTAATCGCAATGATCCGAGTGGGTTGATTGCGGCCGATGCCAAAATGCTGGCGAGCAATTACATGACGGAAGCCAGGACGACAGCTAACGCCTTCGGCCAAGCCTCCACCAGTAATCCTTATATCGCCATGACCTATACCGTGCCCAGTTTGTTTGTGGGCGGGGGATCGGGGGCGGTATTAGAAAATGCGGCAATAAAAAGTAGTATTCAAGCAAATAAAATAGCCGGGGATGCCGCTGCTGATTTTTTAAATAGTGTGTATGGCGGTGCTCGAGAAGTTAGTAAAAGTACGTCATTAGGGACTAGGTATTTAGATAACTTAGTGGATGGTGTGGCCATGGAATCAAAAGTTGGTCGAACTTCTTTGTCTAGCAGGATTGAATTACAAATTAGCAAGGATGTAGAATTATTAAATAATCCTGTTAGTGGGGTGAATTCTGTCGAATGGCACTTTTTCCAAGGTAAGACAGGGATTGGTCCTACGGCTCCTCTACTACAGAGACTTGAAAGTTGTGGAATTACAGTTTGTATACATTAGATTTCTATGGAATACCCAGTATTTGCGCCACCTATAGAGTTGGCTGAAAAGCAACCGCGAGAATGGTCTAAGGCAGAGGCTGAAGCTTATTTTAAGTGGTTCTTAGCAAACTTTGATTCAAGGGTTAATGGGGTATTGGATTTTCTTAAATTAAATGACCAAGACCCCCCCAATATTTTGTTATTTAATGCTCAAGAAAAATTGGAGGAATTGTTGCTTAATGAACAATTTGTTACATCATTGCCGGCAGGGAGAAAGTTAACAAATAAAGGATATGCTGTCGCGGCTGATTTAGGTTTGCTTGTTGCTCGACTTTTATTAGAGCATGGTCAAGGCAAAGTAGCCTGGAACATTTTAAAGAAACCTAAGACGGATCAATCGTATAACCTACCAATTTTGATAGGTTTTGGTGAGATTCATTTTGATCCAATTGCGTGGTCAATCGGCGATGCTTCATGGCTAGCTCAAGGCAATAAAAAGCATGGTGCTTGGGTAAAAGGGTTTGAGTTTTTGATGGGTAAGATCTGAAGGACGTAAGGCGGATTCGGAGCGGTAGTAAGCCCGCGTAGGTCCGAATAGCGAAGCGTATTCGGACGCATGTGATTAAAACGTCGCCTGCTTAACGCTACTACAGGCGGCGAAACCACAGCCTACCAATACGTCCGAATGACCTCCGGACAGGATAAGTTCATTGGTGGAAATTGTTACGCCGCGTCCAGCACGCGCATCTCGATATGTAAACCGGCGGAGGCCGCCATGTTAACCAAGGCATCCAGCCCAAATAAGTTGATTTTGCCACGCACCAGGTCTGAAATACGAGGCTGGGTCACGCCGAACAGTTTGGCGGCTTGGACTTGGTTCAATCCGGTTCGAGTAATGTAATCTGTCAAATCCATCATTAGCTTTGCGCGAAGTTTCAGATTTTCGGCTTCTTCGGGTGTGTCTTCGATTGCGTTCCAGACACTGGAAAATGATTCGTTGGTCATTGGTTAAGCTCCTTGAGTAACTCACGATAACGTTTGGCGGCCAGATCGATATCCGACTGGCTGGTTTTCTGGGTTTTCTTCTGAAAACAGTGTATGACGTAGATAGCATCGAAAAATTTAGCGACATAGAGCACGCGAAACGCTCCGGTCACGTCGCGAATTCGAATTTCTTTAACCCCCGACCCCACCGTATTCATTGGTTTCCAGTCGCTAGGCTCGTATCCATGTTGCACTTGGTCGAGTTGAAAACCCGCTTCTCGCCGCACGGATACCGGGAATGCGCGAAGCTCTTCAAGCGCATTACCCAGGAAGTTGATAGGTTTCGGATTCATCATGGGGACGAATATACAAAATTTCGTATATTCCAACAAGTTTTTTGCCTACCGGCACGCGATGGTCATCGCCTAAGATGCCGACGGCCGCCTGATCCGCACCCGCACCACCTGGCCGGAAGCCACCCCGTTCTACATCACCGCCAGCTACGACGCCCTGAACCGGCCGACCGCCCTGCTGGAGAACGGCACCGTCAGCCTGGCCAGCTACGCCTACGACGACCTGTCGCGGCGCACCACCGTCACCCTGGGTAACGGCACCACCACCGGCTACGGTTATGACACCCAGTCGGCGCTATCCAGCCTGACCCAAAACCTGGCCGGCACCGCCCAGGACAACACCTGGAGCTACACCCGCAACCAGGTGCAAGACATCAAGGCGGCCAGCTGGACGAACGACAGCTACCAATGGACCGGTTACACCAACGGCACCCGCAGCTACACCAGCAACGGCCTGAACCAATACGCCACCGCCGCCGGCACTGCTGTCATCGCCTGATTCTTCGTGGCAGAAGCCACTTGACGCTGGGTGGCCAGATAGCTCAAAAACGTCGCGATCTTGGCCTCCGCATCCTCAAACAAAGCAGCCCTTTCGCCAGTCGATGAAACTTCATGAACTTGTTTGATCCACTCACAATAGGTGCGGTCGGTATACGGCGGATAATGCTTGAGCCGCACGATCCCAATAACATCTTCCAGCAAGATCGGCGATTTTGTGCTTGACTTCAAATGATTAACAAATATAGTGAGGCGCTTATTATTTATAGAGGCAATTCCTTCCGAATCTATGGCGAATATAAGGTTATTAAGGCATGTGTGTGCGAATCGGCTGCCATCAGGGCAAAAGCGCCAGAAAAGACCCGGAATATCAACTTGTCGGGCAGATTTGCCTGATAATCGATAGTTAGTCACTCAATGAACTCCGACGCCAACACTATGCTCTCTGCTCTAGCTGCTTTTCGAGACACAAAAAAGTTTCGGTGCATCGAGCCAGAGTTTCGTCTTATCAATCCGTCGCCCGCATCGGTAACACAACCTATGGCGGCCGCACTCAATGAGTGCGCCACAGACCTGTCGTTGCTCGTGCAACGTGGTGCACAGCCGACTCAGCTCAAAGCTTGTATCGCGACCTCACTTCGTTCTGTCGAAAAGCCGTTCGATACCGAAGACCGAGAATATCTCTGCTTCTACTACAACCAATTGGGACAATGTGTGGGCGTCAAAGTCGGGCCATTGTTAAATCGGTGGCTCTATGGCTATTGGCTATCAACTCTGTTGCGGTTATTCAGTCGTGGCTAACCCTGCGCTCAACCTCTCTCCCTTCGGTCGCTGGACGCTGCGCGATAAAGCCGCGCAGCGCCGATTAGCTCTACGTTGGGCGTCATAAACCATGGCTCTCTCAACCATCGTCCTTGTGATTGCGGTTACCTCCGTCATTCTGTGGGGCGTCGTGTCGGCTGGTCGTTTACCCGGGCCGTTTGCTAGCCGGGGCTGCCAAGGCAAGGGCTGGCGCGAAGCATTCCCCAATGCACCCAAGGCCGAAATTCGCGAGTTCTTGGCGCTCTTTGTTGATGCGTTTGCTTTCCCAAACAAGGAGAAGTTGAAGTTTAGCCCCAACGACAAAATCTTGTCGATATATCGGGCACTTTACCCAAGCCACTGGACACCGGACGCTCTTGAGGTGGAAACCCTTGCGAAGGACATGGAGGCAAATTACGGATTGCCGTTCGCGAGCGTCTGGAGCGAGAACCTCACGCTCGGCGAACTCTTCGCAATCACTAGAAGCGGTCAGCCACTAGGCGCCCGACCCTCCACGCTGCGCGAAAAGCCGAGCAGCGCCGATTAGCTCTAAGTTAGGTTCCAAAAACATGGTTCGTACTGTTGGCACAGATCCCGGTGAAACCAAGCTCCTCGAAGATGTCGAGAAATTTGGTTGGCATTGCCTCAATATTTTGGCTGAAGGCGAACTGCCCCCTTACTCGTTCACTGTTGGGCTGTTTCACTCTTATCAGCATCCCGAACTCATCATTTTCGGGCTGCCTGCTAACGTAGCGCATCAAATACTGCATAGCGCGGCAGAAGCCATAAAAGACGGCAATCCCATTGATCTCGCGCTTCCCACAGAAGAACTGCTGGAGGGCTATTCATGCTGTTTTGTCGAGGTTCCTATTTCCCACTATCGCGAAAACGTGGGCTTTTGCAGGTGGTTTTATGAGGGTGACGCCTTCCCACTATACCAAGTCGTTTGGTCGTCTCGCGAAGGCCTCTTCCCTTGGCACGCTGCGGTATCCGAATCGTTTCGGTCAATTCAACCCGTATTAGGGGCGACATGGCATGGCACCTAACATACGTTCTAGGTACTGCTTCGCCACAGGGATCAGTTGCCCAACCTATCATTCCGCCGGACGCTACGCGATGAAGCCAGATAGCGTCAGTGAATTCAGATGTTGGGCGTCACAATAATTCGCACCCATGGTCGGCTTTAATCATCACACCTACTTCCCAAAGGAGCGTGACATCCAGCGCTATCTTTTTCCTTTTGTTTGCTTCAAATGCCGTAAGTCGTTCCGAAAGCCTCACTCACTCGACGTTCGCCTCTGCCCGCAGTGCTCAACGCCAATGACAATGTTGGGCCGCAAGTTTCATGCACCGAAAAAGACCGAGGCAATGCAATGGAAGAAAATTCAACTTCTCGCAGCCCATGGTTTTCTCTTTCAATCTATCTATATCCCCAGTCCGGCGGGTGGAAGTCAAGTAGTGCCCTATCCACGAACGCTCAAGGAGGCAATCACGTTTGTGGCAACTTATCGCGATCAAGCATTCCATCCTTGGCGCATTCCAAGAACAGCGGCCTTGGGCTACATAAAGTGACGCCCAACCGGACCGCCTTTAGGCTGCGCGCTGCGGCGGTCGGTTACCTAGCACGTTATAAGTCCTTGAGATAATAATGAACAAAGATCAAAAACTCATAGAGCTACAGAAAATCAAACGGAAATTGCAATATTGTGGCGTCCCTGCACTATTGGCATTTATTTCAGTTGCAATATCTGAAATGGTCGGATTCGGCATTAATAATTATGATCTTATATTTTCTATAGGAGCTTATTCCACTTGGGCGTTAATAACATTCCATGTTATTTTGGCGACGTGCCCAAACTGCGATAAAAGATTTTTTAGCAAATGGGCTTTGTCCTGCTTCATAAATATCAAAAAACTTTCTTGCTGTAACTGTAAGTTCTCTATGCCGGCAGATGACAAACCAAAGCCATATAACAGATCAACTGGTGACGAATGGAATCAATAACACCTTATAGCTTAACGCTCAAGCGGGACGGTCGCTATCGCTCCCACATATTAGATTTACATGATGTGTCGCTAAAATGAGCCGCCACGACTGGTATCGAAACAATACGTGGGATGGAGTTATCGAAGTTGCTTTTACGGCAAAACTGAAGCGTGCGCGTGATAAAAGTCAATACCTGCGCATCCAAGCCAGCATACTTGCCGAATCCCAACCAGAGATAACTTTACAACTACTTGATCAGTACTTTGCTCTTGGCGAGCACTTCGATTGCGCACAAGCATGGGTTGATAAAGCCAAAGCACATTTATCGCTTGACCAATTGAATCTAGCAATCCAAGCGTATCAATGTGCTCTTGCTAGGGAAGTTGCGTATCCTCAACTACAAACCCGAGCCTACCTCGAATATCCATACTTGGTCGCGACTTATGGCCTAAAGGAATATCATCAGGGGTGCATTGCTCTCCTGGAAAAGACCAAGACCAGATTAATGTTTCCAGTTGACCACTTTATTTGGTCCGCCACCTATGCAATCCTGTTGCAAAACGCAGGAAACATCTCCGAGGCACAGCAGTATGCAAAGGTAGCACTTGAAGCAGCAGCGCAGGAAGAGTCAGGATTTCGTTACCATTCCACAGTAGGGCTAGTCGGAGACAAATATGAACAAACAAAAATGAGTCTAGTTGGGCTTACAAACGCATAATGCATCGATTTGCCCGTTCAAAAATCCCTATGCAGTTTTCGTTGGGTGGGCTCGGCGTTAGCCATCAAGTGCCAAAAAGGAAAATACATAATGTTTGGAGTTTTTAAGAAAGTGCATGATTCATCAATGATGTTCGCCGATGACAACTGGCAAGTCGCTCAGGGTGAGTATGATGGTAGCCCCATCGTCGTCAGAATAAATGCAAATCTTCGTTCGTTTGTCGGTAAATCAGAACTCTTATTAAAAATTGGAATTGCAATTCCGTTAAATAATCCTCGCCACGGTGAAATGCCCGATCCGGAAGAAAATAAGACTGTCAGTATCATTGAGGACAAAGTTTTAGAGATGCTGAAATCAAAAGGATCTGCTGTTCAAGCTTTAGCAATCACAACTGGCACGTTTAAAGAGTTTGTTTACTACACCAAGCCTGAGATTGACGTTGCATCTTTCCATCAGGAATTAAAAATCGGAATTCCTTCTCATAACGTGCAATGCATTGCTACTATTGAAAAAAATTGGGAAACATACATGCAATGGGCTAATGGCTAACCAACGAGTGAACTTTATCGCTAGGGTTTAAAAAATGTCTTATGATCGAGCTGATTGGCATACTGATACTTGCGCTGAAAAAAGTCTGCCTGAGGAAAATGCAGCGACCCATATCGCCGCCTACGTTCGTTGGTGTATTCAACGAAATCTGATCGCTGAAGAATTTGCGAAGGAAGATTCAGAGGTGCTGGAACAAGTTCGGAAGGGGGAACTATCCGCAGCGACGTACTTCGATGAGTACATGGATTGGAAATTTGGAGAATGGAACTTGAATGATGTCGGCAACCAATTCACATCAGCGTACTACGAGAGTTATCTTGCTGATCTTGGTATCTTTTTCCCAAATGTTGTTTACGGCGAATGGGAAAGTATCGACTTTGACCGGCTCGCTAGCTTTCTGGATGTCAAGTTTAATGAATTCAAAAATGGAAACCTGAAAATCGCTACTCGAAAAGGGAAGTCTTGGTGGAAATTTTGGTAAACCCTAAACAACAGGTAAATTTGGCCGGTAAAAGCTACGCGGCTATTGTCTCTACGCCTTCGCTGTCAACTTACCCTTATCGTTGGACATAGGAGAAACCATGGGGTACGCATTGTCGTGGCTCGCCATAAAAGGCAAAACGGTTGAAGCTATCCATCAGCAACTGGGACTCAGCACGACTGGAAAACTTAGTGACTATGGCCATGCCCTCGTCGTGGGGCGTCAACTGCATTCGGGTTGGTATTTGATGGTGGCCAAAGGTTGTGATCACAAACTCATCTCCAATGTAGTCGTTCAACACGTATCGTCGAACTGCACTGCGATAGCGTGCTCGATTGAGGAACACGTCATGTTCTCATCGTCTGCTGAATGGAACGATGGTCAACAAAACTGGCGCATCCAGCACAGAGGTGGGGATTACGGACCTACAGACCTCAGTTTTGAGGGCGCACCTCCCGAATTGTTTTCAGATTTACGCGTGCACTATGGCTCGAAGCAAGACGCTGAAGGTGGAAAAAAAGCCGAGGTCGACTGGATTTTTGAGATTCCGCTAGAACTCGCAAAATCCTATGCCGGCTTCAAGCACGATGAAGACATTCCTGGGTCGAAGACGGAAGTTTTGAGATTCTTGAGCTCTCTCGTGAGGGCGTGCTTGCCGCTGTCTCTAAGCCATGGTGGCACTTATGGTGAAAATGCCTAACCTTCCAATCCACCGGACGAAGGCAAGCATAGCTTGCCTTCGTCCGGTGATTTTCAACCTAAAATGGCACAATAATGAGCAACCTTCCTATATATGAGCGCATCCCAAATTCTGTGCAGGAGGCGCTAAATCACGTTTCCGACAACGATTTTGCCATTGCGATGAGCAATCTGGTCTACGCTCGCGAAGCCACGATCGGTTTCGATGCGCTTACTGATCCAGAAAGAGTAGTCTTTTGTCTCGACAAACTGGAACAGGAAATAAACAACGGCGGATTTGAGCAGTATTTCCATAACTTAAGTGGCAATATTGCAGCCGCAACACCCTCTGCATTGCGCGCTATGGGCGCATCTCAAGTCGCATCTATTGTTGAAAAAGCGCTTGAGCTATTTCCCAATAGTCAACCACCCACAGATCAAGCTCAACGGGAGAAACAAATGGATTCATGGGGTCCCGAGCAAGAAGATATTCTGGAAAATTTAGACAAGGCTTTTCTCGCTTATCCAGAGCCGCTGGCAAAATTAGAGAGAGGCTATGTTCAAAAATATGAAAATTTTTTCCTTGTTCCTCACGGCGCAGGTCAATCAGTTCGTGCCATTTAATAACGCATTGGTGCGGACGGGCGGAAGCGTCGTGCCGCGTTTTCAATGCGATGCGTCCGCTGCCTCATACTTCTACGTTATGCAAGTTAAGGACATGTTGCGAGATGGAAAACAAAGAACTAATTTTAAGTGCAAAGTTAAAGCTTAAATATCTAATTATAGTTAATGCCATGGTTTCCATCCTTGCGTTAACTGGAGGATATTTTGGTGGGATAAATACCGCTATTTATTTTTTCGGTTTTTATGCAATTGAAATATTGGTTTTTGTTGCACTGTTTATTCCTATTTTCACTTTTTGGTTATTTAAAGGCAGATCAATTAAAACTTCAGCGTCTAAAGCAATGCAAAGTTTTGGCGATTTTTATCACTTTATAATCCCTTGGTAATAATATTTTTTATGGATACGGGTTCCAGGATAAATCAAAGGTATAACATGTCGCTCAACCGGAGTGCGGTTACGATGCCGTTATGCTTTTTCAGCTTTCCGTACCGCGCCGGGTTAGCTCTACTTTAAGCACAATTAACAAAAATGAACATTATTCTCCCAAAGAAGTTATACACTCCTGTAATACCTCTAGGCATTTCAATAGAAGGAGGCTTGGAGATATTGAGCACATTAGGTATGCCGGAAATAGAAAAAACTGGTGAAGATATTTCTTATCGTATAAATACACCTGAGTTTGAAATGGCAATATATGAAGAAAATGCTTTTGTTAAGTCTGTTTGGTATAACGACCCGCTGGGCAGAAGATGGAAGTTTAGTAAGAAAAGAAAAATCAGCCTCTACCTGGAAAGATATGGCAACAAGGAAGACTGGGAGTTAAGAATGAATAACGGATGGATGGACTACTATTTCAACGAAAAATCAAAAGTCGCTATGGTATATGGCATACATAAGGACGTCATCAGGTTTAATATTTGGCAAAGCGCATAACACGGAGCTTTACCCGACCAAAAATCGCTTTGTGGTTTTCGTTGGATGAGATGATCTATGCGTCCTGAGATTAATCGCCTCGTTCTGCTAGGTCCACTGCCGCCCGAGCCTGAGGCGTCGGTAGAGCATCTGCGTCAAGTGGAGGCATTGCTTCTTTCCGTAACCAAGCCGGTGCCAAATGAAGAGGCTCGCGCTCTGGTCAAACTGTTTGGGCCTGGTTGTTTTGGTTTGGCGTGGTCAATACTTCATCTAATCGAATCCGCGCCAGGCTGGCCATTGGCCGATTGCTTGGTTGATTCAAGCGATGAATGGGTCGCCTTACTTAGAGATAGAGATCGCGCAGCTCGTGGAGGTTTGTTGTGAATCCGTTCACTGTACGGATTCTAACGCTTAATCCTGCGCTTAACGCGACCGACTTGACGGGCGTTGGATTTGCTCCACGTTAGAGGCTCACCATGGCACGACGGAAACAATTCAAAAACATTGCATCCGGGTTGTATGGTTCGTTCATAAGCCGCAACAACGATGTAGGCGGCTATTGGGGTATTGGAAAACTTCGTCTTCTTGCGCAACAAAATGGCGTGCAAGTAGTTCGCATTGATCTTCTTGCGAAATCAATAATTCCAGTGAGTTTAGAATTTTCAAAGCTTATTTGTGGCTACCACTCACTCCTGAAAAAGCATCTTTATGCAGAGGGCATTCCGGAAAACTGGTTAGCATCCGTGACCGTCGAGCTTGATTTCAAGCCTGAACCGCCTTCCGGAAAGCACATTACAATCGCAACGTGGGGTAGTCTTTTCAAGCTCGTGGTGAATATTGCAGACGATATGAAGAAAAATCATACTGTTTCCGGGCACGGTTACTGCGGGCCGCATAATCCAAGAAAGGAATCCAAAAGTGCAAGAACAGAGAGTTTCTAACCCGGCACTCAGCCTGGACCTCTTCAGAGTCGCTGGACCCTGCGCGATAAATCCGGGCAGCAAAGGTTAGCTATGCGTTAGAGTGATCGAACTCTCTTATCTCATCCAGAAGATTCAATGGATTTCATAATCGAAATTTTACGAAACATAGACTGCATGACGACGGAAATTACCCTTGCCTCAATTGGCGCTGCATTCTGGTACACGCCGCGCAGTGATTATTGGCAATCCATAGAAACAAGACAATCTGCGCAATACTCAAAACTGGCGCTCTCATGGTCATGTCGAGGCCGAAAACAAGGTGGAAGCTATGTATGCTAATTCTGGGAGATGGTTGCCCATGTATGGCGCGGCCTTAATTTTGGCTGGCTTTTTATTTTTATTTTGGGGCTCATTGCGTTGAGCGCGCAGTCTAACAAGTCGCTCAAAGGGACGCTCAGCCGCGATACGGCTCCGCGCAACTTCGCTTGGCGTTGGGTGTTTCAATGACAGGCTTCGTTTGCACCACTTGCAAGCAGTATCACGATGAACTGCCCATGTGTTTCAGTGCTAGCGCTCCCGAACTCTGGCTTTCTCTGCCGGAGGCTGAGCGCAATGCTCGCGGCGAACTCAACTCCGACCAATGTATATTGGATGACAAGCACTTCTTTGTCCTCGGTCGCATTATGCTCCCGGTCATTGATGGGCCTGGACCGTTCATTTGGCTTGCGTGGGTCTCGCTGAGCGAGAAGAACTTCCTTCGTGCGTGCAAACTCTGGCATAGAGAAGGCCGCGAAAAAACTGAGCAGCCATATTTCGGGTGGCTACAAAGTGAATTGCCCTATGAACCCACCACGTTGAGTCTCAAGACCAGCGTCCAAACCATGCCTGTTGGCGAGCGCCCCAACATTGTTCTGGAGCCCTCCGATCATCCGCTGTCACTTGAACAGCAGCATGGCATCACAATGGCTCGTGTTCAGCAAATCGTCGAAGTTTGTCTGCATGGTTAGCGCGACGTCCAACACTTCCGTCAACCGGACCGCCTGCAAGTTGCGCTTGTAGGTTTGCTCCAACCTTCTGTCCTTTTTCGACGAACGTGCCCCAGACTGATCACCTGCCATTGCTTCAGTGCGTATCATTTGGTTTCTCAACTGCTCTGGCTCGTTAAAGACCGGAAAGATTAAATTTGTTAATCGTGCAGTTAAATGCAATTGGTGTGCAACTGAAAAAACAAGTAGTGTTCATTACGGACAGTTACAAGTGTGCAAGTAGAAGGTTGTTTCGCAAAATTGCATCAATTTCGTGGGCGCCTACCCGCTGATTTTAAGTTTGACCGCCTGGAAGCGAATGAAAACCGCTAAGCCGTTTCTCGATACCAACGTCTTGCTGTATTTACTGTCTGAGGACAATCAAAAAGCAGACCGCGCCGAAGAGATTATCGCCTTCGGCGGAGTAATCAATGTGCAGGTGCTGAATGAATTTGCGTCGGTAGCGTCGCGCAAGCTGAAGATGACGTTTGTCGAAATCCGCGAAACCTTGTCGATTATCCGAAGTATCTTTGAAACTCAAGCTTTGAGCGTCAGCATCCACGAACAAGGTTTGGCGATTGCCGAACAATTTGGTTTTTCGTTGTATGACAGCATGATTGTCAGCGCGGCGCTGGACGCCGGGTGCTCAATATTGTATTCGGAAGACATGCAACATGGTCAAGCTATTGGCTCGTTAGTCATTAACAATCCGTTTTTACCTTCTCTTCCTAACTAAAGAGCTTTCGCAGCCTCCCCCAAAGGAAGATGATTCGGTGGGTTCCTAGGCCGAAGCTTCAACCGCAAGCGAGGTTTCTGTAAAAGCTAGCCGCACGTCCCCAGCTCCGAATGACGGGTTTTTCGCGTCGTTGGTCTGTCGTGGTCCAGTCGATATTTACTGTTATCTTTTCAACTGTGCAAATAAGTCTGTCGATCACCTGCCACTTTGCTGTCGACTTTGACTTGAGCCATTTCCTAACGCACAAATCAACACCGTTGTCGATTCCGTCGCCCGAAAATGCTTGTAATCGTAAAATCGGATATTCGCGTTTTCACTCAGCAAGAGTGAGCAGTCGGGAATATTCCGGCCACCTGTTCTACTCGAAATCCGGGTTTTGAACTCCTCCAATTCCGATGTCCCGTAGACTTTCGCAATACTCGGATGTAGCGGGTTCAAATAATAATGAGCTTCGATCTGTTGGCTATTTAGAAACTCCACCAGCGATTTAAACTCGTCGAATCGCGTCATTATCCAAGGCGAGACAGACTTGGGTCCCCTACCCTGCTCGAATTGTCTGTTGACGAATTTAGTTTCGTTTCTCTGTATTTCCGTCTCGTACCGGACCAACTGATACCGGCCGGTATGGTCTATATCGTATCTAACGGAAATGGCGTGGTTTAAGGCGTCGAACAGATACCCTATCCCATCGCCAAGGCTGGGTTCGAACAGGTAATTCAAATAGAATTTCCAGCGCGATTCGCCGGTCACGACCGGATGCAATCGATTGGCTGGGCCGTGGTTTACCGGGTCGGAAAAGGCGAACGGCTCCAATCCGTAGACGATGTGCTTAAGCGGCAGTCCTTGCGCGATCAGTGCTTTTAACGTGGCTAGGATCTCACCCGGCCGCCCCGCCAAGAATGCCAGGTTGTAACACCGGCCTTCAGGGAAATACTGCGCCAATAGCCGTGGGTCGAGCAAGCCCATCACCGATGACCCGACCAGAAGGCAATCAATCGGCTGCTCCGGATCCGGCGCCGATATCTGATTCAACAGATGGCTCACTTTGCGGTAACGCTCGTTGGTCGCCGGCGACGTGTAAGGTTCGCCGATGCCTTGGTCGACATCGAACACTTGGTAGGGATTCACCAGCCAATTCCACACCGGCATCGCCCCGCCAATCAACACGCTCACGGCCAAAGCCGCACGCCAGAAATGGCCGAAATTAGAACGACCAGTAGATGAAGCTTTCATGGGCTGCCGATAGCCAGGTGCCGGCGAAGAATAAACCGGCAAACGTCGCGAGTGCCTTCAGATCCGGGGTGAAAGTGTCGAGTTGCGCTTGTGCATTACGGTAGCGTAGACAAATCGCCAGTAGGAAGCCGATGGCGAGCATGTCCAGGCCGTTGACCAACCCCGATATCGGAACCGTCTCGGACCCGAACCAGCCGGCGAGCATGACCGGCACCGATATCCCGTTGAGTCCCAACATCGCCTGCCAGATGTCTAGTGCCTGGTCAATACTCGCCGCCCGGAATAGCACCCAGGCGAAAAACACTCCAAGCAAGGTCAAGGTTCTGGCCAGATAACTCGGCATCGTATAACCGGTCTTGGTCCATAGCCGATAAAGCGCGATCATGGCGCCGTGCATCGCTCCCCAGGCGACGAAAGTCCATGCGGCACCATGCCATAAGCCGCCTAGTAGCATCGTGATGGCCGCGGCCCACAATCCACGATAAAAGCCTTGCCGATTACCGCCCAAGGGGATGTACAGATAGTCGCGCAGAAACCGCGAGAGCGTGATATGCCAGCGCTTCCAGAAGTCGGCGATCGTACCGGCTTGATACGGCGAAGCGAAGTTTTGCGGGAGCACGAGTCCGAACATCAATCCGACGCCGATGGCCATGTCGCAGTAGCCCGAGAAGTCGAAGTAGATTTGCAAGCCATACCCCACGGCCGCTACCCAGGCCTCGCACACGGTGAGCTGATCGCTGAGTCCAAACAAGGGATCCACCACGGCCGCCAGGCGATCGGCGATCACGGTCTTTTTGCACAGTCCGGCCGCAAACAGGAACAAGCCTTTGGTCATGCGTTCCGGATCGAAGCGGATGCCTTGCCGGAGCTGCGGCATGATGTCGGAATAATGCAGGATCGGGCCGGCAATCAGATGCGGAAAAAACGAAATGGAAAACGCAAAACGGCCAAGATCGAAATCATCGACCCGGCCTTTGGCACAATCGACTAAATAGGCAATCGCCTGAAAGGTGAAAAACGAGATTCCGAGCGGCAGGATCACCTGCAGCAACGGCCATTGGCTACCGGTCAGCGCGTTGCTGGTCTCGATCAGAAAATCGGCGTATTTGAAGTAGGCCAGAAGCCCCAGGTTGTACACAACGCCCAAGACTAACCTGATTTTGGAGTGAGTGACGGCAATCCGTTTGCCCCAATAGAAATTCAGTAAGGCGTTGACGACCAAGAGCAAGGCGTACTCGGCGCTCCATGCTGCATAGAACAGCACCGAGCAGCCGACGATGAACCATTGTGCGATCTCTCCGTAGTGTCGCGACATGAGCCACCACCACAACAGCACGGTCGCCGGCAGAAACAGGTACATGAATTCGGGGGCGGTAAACAGCACGTCGACGTCGCCCTCGGTTATTCCGTGCCGTCCGACGCAGACTTGGCCATTGCCGCCAGTGCGGCTAGCGTGTCGGGGTGATGCTCCAATGTGCTGGCTGTGGGGTCCACGACCTTGTTTGTCGGATCCAGCAACACGGTCATTCCCATGACGACGCGGAACAAGGACGCGCTGCGTGCCAAGCGAATCAGGTATTCGCACACACGCCGGCAATTCTCACTGTCATCAACAGAAAAGGGTTCGGTGTCGTCTTCATCGTCTTGTGGTTTGGCGATTTTCTCGGGCATGGTGGCGCCGTATCGGCTACTGATGGCCTCCAACGCGTACACCAGTTCAAGGGCCATATCGAGGTCTGCCGGATTCGCTTTCGCCATCTTCATCTTGCATCCTCGGCGTGTCTAAATTCCCAAGGGGCAATAGGATTTGGATCTTGCCATAACCCGAGGTGACTAGCTTGAGCGGTGCGCTCGGCTTGAAGAAATACCGGATCATTGCTGTATTGCCGATACACCCAGGCCAAGCCCTTGGCTACTTGTGCCAAGTTAACGTCCTGACCGCCCACGTCGACGTGGCCAATAAGGCGGCCGTAGCGGTCTTGCTGGGTATATTCGACCGTAACTCGGCGGCGGTAGGTGGTGTCGGATAGTCCGTGTTTGGCGGCCTGACCATAGGCTTGACTGAGTTCAGGCGCATCGATCTTGGCCAAGCGCACTTTTAAGGTCTGCCGGTCGTCGGTAAGCAAGGTCAGCGTGTCGCCGTCGTGCACGCCTATTACGACACCAACCAGTCTCTGTGCCTGAGCGGTACCTGCTAGAAGAAGCAGACTTAACAGGACTACTAAGCGGCCGGTCTGTCCGGATGGATTCATACAGGTTCTCCTGGTTATACCCGTTTCTGGGTGTGAGCAAAATAGACGTTCATCGCAAAGGCGATGCCGACACAGGCCATCGGCATCGCCTGCGGCGGGATCGGAAATGGGAAGGTCAAGCCGAGCAGCAGCAAGTAGATAATGCCGATGACGGTGTAGAAGCTATACCGGTGCGCCAACGGGCTGGAATAATCGAAGTTGGATTGCTTGATTTTGCGTTGCACCAAGCCGTCTACCGCACTGGGTATGGCGACGGCGATTAAAAACGGCCACCAGGACAACAGTAAGAAAAAACGCCGCAACGATTGGTAAAACGTCCCGAATAGCACGTCCAATTTGCTTTGGACGAGGGGGAAATAATCGGTCTGCCCGAAATGTTCAAACCCAACCGATTTCTCGCGCTCGGCAACGGTGGGGATGAAAAAATGGTACACGTTACGTTGAATCCCGGTTTCCACCAGCATGGCGTTGAATACCGCATTGGCTTCATCCCGAATCCGCCGATCGTTGTCAGCGCCCAGATATTCGATGATCATCCGGTCTTCGGCATCTTGCATATTGGTTAACCATTGGTCAGACACCAATACCGCAATCAAAAATACTTCGGCCGCCCACAAGATCAAGGTGACAATGAGGCTCTTGGTCATAATTACGCCGCTGCTCGCTGGATCAAGGCGACAACCCTGGGGTTGGTCACCAAGGCCTCAATCGATACGTCCATTACATACCTGTGGAGCAAAAAGCGCTGAATCGATTCGACCGTCCGGAGCAGACGATATGCATCGTCCGTATGATGCTGCCTGGATGCCTGCGCGTAAGCGATCAGTACCTGAGACATCAGTTGCGTGATCACGTCCTCCAACTGATCTGCCTTATGGTGATGATCGGTCATGATCTTGATCGCCGCTTGGAGAATGTCGATCGCAACCGGCCAATCCAATTCCAGTATTTGCAAATCTCGATTCTCGGTGGGGTTTAATTTGCGCCATCGATTCAGCATGATTTCTTCCGCGGTTTGTTTTGGTTTACGCATTTTTTTGCGAGGCATGGGTTTTTTCCTTGTCCAGGTCAGAGATCAGTATTGGCAGACGGCCCTTGACGATGCGGCCGCCAGACAATTTGGCGATGTAATGTAGATCAGGCAATTGGCCTAATAACTGCGGGGCGAATAAGTCGCCCTCTTCCTCCATTAATCGCTCGCCGATATTTCCGGAAAATACCGCTGGATTCGCTGAATGGGTAGAAACTCCCTGTGTTCTCATGATGTACTTCAATCGGGTTTTGGGCAGATTGTCGGTGATATAGGTCTGGGTCTCGGCGTCCATCACCCGGAGCGCGATCAAGTTGTTGAGGTTGGCCAGTATTTGTCTGGCCTTGGCTTCGGAACCCAGTCGGGCCGAAAAGTCCGCAAAGGTTTGGGTGGCAATAAACAACCGGAATTGTGCGCCGCGGCCTTTATTCAAGAGCTGGATGCACGGGTCGTTAATCACTTCGGCCGCTTCATCGACAAAAATATTGACCGGCCGGTTATCGACGCCGTGGTTGTACCGGTCGCCGGCGACAGCCGCCAGATCGGCCAACAGAATGGAGCCTATAGCACTGCCGACCATGCTGTCCGATAAGGAATCCAGACCGATGTATGCGACTTTAGCGCCTTTAATGATTTCGGCCGCGTCGGTAATTGCCCGTGTATCGTTCGAGTCGCTTTGGTCCGGCGACAGCAATGCGCCTAAGCTGCCGGAGGTCAGCATATTCATCAGCGGCAATAAGGAGGCGATCATTTTGCTGAAATGCGTGCGGTCGTGTTCGAACATGGAAATCAGCCCCTCCAGGTCGGTGTTCTGCCGTTCCTGCTGGACTCGCTCCCGGTAAAATTTGACCAGCAACTGCGCAGTTTTATCGTTCAGATCCATTCTTTTCATTCCGATACTACTGCGCCAATCGAATTGGAGCACCTTGTCGAAATATCGCACCAAGGCCTTAATCACCAACGGCACCGGACCGCCTTCCAGGTAAGTCCGTAACTTCACCAGGGACGGTTGTTCTTCGGCCGCAAACA
Organism: Methylomonas sp. PHL2-19; assembly: GCF_059331595.1. NCBI lineage: Bacteria > Pseudomonadati > Pseudomonadota > Gammaproteobacteria > Methylococcales > Methylococcaceae > Methylomonas > Methylomonas sp. PHL2-19. The sequence continues at coordinate 112,946 of NZ_CP196842.1, read as the reverse complement.
GGCCTTGGACGATGTTATCCAAGGCTTTTTGCCCAAAGGCCTTGAACGGATCCGAACCGGATTCACCAGGACTGACCGCGGCAATTCGGCTGGCCAACTCGGACGAGCGGTTGAAATTCTTTAACGGATCGATACGGACGCTTTCGTCCGGAAAAGCCGGGTGGAAATAGACAAACCGGTCCGGGTTCCGCGAAAGTCGGCACGCGCGTTCGGCGCACCATTTCAGATCTTTGTCGCCTTTGGGATCGATGATAATCACGGCTTCGTTGCGCAGCACCGCCTGTGTCACCAAGATGTCGAACAAGCGGGTCTTTCCGGCACCAGTGGTACCAACGATCAAGGTGTGGCCGGCACTGTGCGAGATCGCTTGCCGAATGTAATCCTCGGTTAACCCTAGCCCATGGATCCATGTCGCCCCCATCCGATCATGATTGACCGGGATTAACCCGGTTAAATCGCGCTTTTGGATGTCGTAAGCCAATTGGGCGTGCTTTTGGTTCCACTCGAATCCCCAGCCCAACCACCATTGATCCGGGTGGCGCCGAACAATACCGGCCAGACTAGCGACATTGAACCGCTGAAATTTGAAGTAATTCAGCCGGTGTTTTCGATACCACACCCCGGCCGATGCCGGCACGCGCTTGACCGCCATGAAGACGCACGCCAACATAAGACCTGTAAAAGGCTCGCTCGGTAATCCCGAAAACCGATACATCAAATACGCCACAAGACCAAAGGCGATCCAGACCACAATGGCCGTAATTTCGTAATTGGGCCGCCAGGGTAATTGATAGTCATATTCGTCTTTCATTACTTTTTAACGATGAATTTTTTATTGGTGCTATCGATCGAAATATCCGGTCGGTCGAAGGCATATCGCAATAACTGTTTAATTTCGAATAACTGCCGTTCCTCGATATATGCTCTCAGTAACACCATATCGACGATCAAGCTATCATCCGTTTGATCGACTGCAAGCGGCAGTTCGAATGCTTTAATCGCTTTTATGAGTTGCTCAATCTCATGGGTCGCATTGCGTTGCGCTGTATGCGCTCCCTGGGATTGTCCGTGACTTGGTGTTGGGCGGCTGGCATCCGGAGCGGTGACGGCGAGTTGAGGCGGTGCTGGGGGAGCAGGCGGCGTTTCGGCGTTTTGGATCAATACCGTTAGGTATCGGCTGGTTTCTTTGTTCAGCAATACGCCCTTGACGCCGCCCAGTTCGGTAACCTTGACCATGGGTTTGCGCGGATCGACTTCGATCATGCCGGCAGCGTCTATTGTCGTGATGATATTGATGGGCTTTTGGTCCAATGCCGCTGCGATATTGAGATGCAACATCAAGACCCGACCATTCGGTTGAATTTGAAAATATTCCGCGGATATCGCGTCAAGACTTTGCATCAACAAGGCGCCGGCCGCGTGTTTTGAGGCCAACCACTGTCTGGCGGCTTTGGCCTCCGCGGTATTGACCTTGCTATTGTCCTCTGCGTTCGGCGCAGGACTGGCCGGACTCGGTTGGGAATGATTTGTTGGCGCCGAGGGCGGTGTTGCCGGTTGAGCCTTTATCGGGGTCTCTATTTCCTCGACACCTCCGGACGGTATTTCTGGTTCAGATTCCGCGTTCGTCAGATCAGGGTCTGTTGAGTTCGCGCTATCGTGATTTGTTGGGGTTACGGCCACCTCACCATGCTGTGCTACCGCATCGGATTGACCGTCAGTCTCGTTCTCGATGTGAATCACGTGTCCGTCGACGATCAACGGCAGTGAGTCGGTGTACACGTTCATCGGATCCGTCAACCTGAGCCCCCTAAGCGGCCGGTCCATGCTGCTAGGCTTTATGGTCCAGTAGCGCCTGACGGTTTGCGGATTCAAACGGTATGGGACGGCAAGCTGGCGATCGATCAGAATATCGGCTAGCGTATCCGGGTGTTTTGGTATTCCAGGAATATTGCTTTTCGTGATCAAACGGCTAATATCTTCGGCCGCTTCATCCCACAGGATAAAGGTGCCTTCTTTTAGACGCCAAACCACCGCTCCTTTGGCATTATCGGTCCACGCTCCGTTTTTAATCTGTTGCCGCATGGCGTCTAATATGAACCATTCAATCGGTGCGCCTATCGAGGGGTCAATGGGTATGCAGTTATTTTTAAGGTCTTTCTCTACGCTGAGGTAGTCGGCATCCATTACCAGTGAGTACATCTTTGAGTTGTGCGAGGTGCCGGCAATTGTGAGCAGCATTTCTTTGTAGATAGCCGGCCCGTATTCATTTAAATACTCCTGAACTTCGGGTGTGATGACCTTATTGATTAAAGTCGGTGAAACAATTTCATGGTCACCATTCCGATTGACTCGCCAGCTCAGATAATACCGTTGGATTTTGCGCTTCCTCGCCCAGGTTTCAATATCGTCCCCCACTATATTGCAGGTATGAGCGCCATCCTCGGATTTAATTTCAACGTCGGTGACCGGCTTGCCTAAATCATGCAACATACCGGCAATGAATATCGCCAATCGCCAGCGTGGCGTCAGTTGTTTTCGTCTACCTGGGTTTTCATCCATGCCGTACAGCACGCCATGGGATTTATAAACAGCTTCAAAACCGACCTCTAGGCCATGACGGAATAACCCGCCGGCGCCCCGGTGGTGATGCTTTTCCGACGCAGGTAACAAATGCACAAATCGCGCGTAATTGAATATTAAGGGGTATACCCGCCCTTGATATTCATGGTCGGTGACACCTAAATAGTGTTTGATTTTTTTAATTAATTCGTCTTGAGACTCTAGGATTTTAATTGCGGGGATGGCCGGAAGCCCTTTGGCGAATGGTGGATATCGAGGTACCTCTTCATCAGGTTCAGTAATCCGCAATATCGTATTGAGCAATTTCGCTAACATCGCCGATAAACCCGTTTATTTCTTCAAGCTTTTTGGATTGCATGACGCTTTCAGTCTGGCCGGCATGGTGGTGGTGCGAATAATCTCGTGATCGCGATCAGTCATGTCCAGCTTATGCAGGCAGTATTTTCGCCAAGCTCTTTCGATCTCGTCTGCGCTCGACTGAGTACCGGATTGGGCTGAGGCCGCGTCCGCTTCGGCCAATGGCAGCGTTACGAACCCACTCGCATCTGCCACCGTGCCGGCTGGGGCATCTGGTTTACGGGTGACCACATGCTCCACCGACGATTGTCGTACCGCCGCCCCGCCAGTCTCGGAGGCAAAAGCGTCCATTCCAAGCTGCCAGTCGTGGCGAGGTCCGGCGCCGGTTATCGATGTGATGACTTGCTGCGAAGTGGCTGGATCGATAGGCGCCTGGGCGCAACCGGCCATGAAAGGTAAAAGTAAGATTATGGATGTCCGCATTGGCCTGTCCTCTGGTTAGGGTCAGGTCAGCATATCGCATTCCGAATTTTGAACCCGCTGGCTAAATGCATCTGAAATGCACTTTGCCAGCGGGTGTTCTCGCTACCCATTGCACGGAGTGCGCCCACATTTTCTGTTGCGGTCCATTCTCGCCGGCATAATTCAGCCGGCTATACACATTATCAATTTGTCCGCGGTATTGACACATTGTTTTTTTCAACGCGCTTGCCCCATTTTATAAATATGGGTCTTCATGGTGGAAAACTATAATGGTGCAGCGTGGTGGTTTAGATCAAATTTGCGATGGTTCTGCCTTGGAGAACACCAGATTATTGGCACAAAGACGGTGTCATTTCTTGCTTAGTAATTGATATATCGATAGATTTATTAATGGTGCACGCTTGTGAACCAATTAATGTGGCAGCGCAGTTGATTAATTATTACTTTTCGCGCGTCGGATTTTTTACGTCGTTCCATTTTTTCAGCTTTCAATTCAATAGGTTCGCGGCGATGCCACATTGTATTTTTCCCAATACGCAATGACGTTAAACAGAGCCGTCTAACAAGCTCTATCTGAGCAATGGGTACTACGTCATCCTGAAATCGGCAGTCGTTTGCACGAATATCTCGTTTCATGTGATGCGCTTTGCTAATGCCTAGCGTAAACCGGCCGACGGACTCAAGGTAACCGTAACAGGTTGGTGAAAAACCATATTTCAGACGCTAATTTTGGCCAGCTTAATCAATATATAGTGTCTGCAGTATCATGCTTCAACTAAATACAGGCTGAGTTAGGGTCAAAAATGAGTTTTTCACCAACCTGTTAATGCCCTTACTTCCTATCGAAAGATTAATAAAACAGAATACACGACTCATTTCGCCTGTATGTCGACAAATGATCGACTGAGTTCGCTATTTTCGTAATTCATATGCTGTCGAGGCAACTTGTCGATCATTCGTTGCTCACCAGTCTACTCACTGAACCACAAAGACTTGACAATCTAGGCATTCCGACCAAAAGCAGCCACAGGCCCATTTTATCTGCCGCGTTTCTCTAAACCGGTTAGCCGGCCCAGTCCAGATTTTTGTAACGGAAGGGCTCAAAGCAGCCACTGGGGACCTCAACCAAGCGGCCATTTTGAGTCATTCATCGATTTCAACGTATGGCGGCTGCAACACAATAAGCTGTCACTCAAAACTTATGCATTCATTCCGTCTTTGCAAAATTCGGGTGGATTTTGTGGGTCAATCCTTTTGAATGAATAGCTCGTTTTCGTTCGTTCGATTCTGACCCATACGTGCTTTCTATAAGGAGCTCCTTCGTAACCAACTTCTTTCAAATTTGAGTCAAAATAAACTACAGTTGGGCAGCGTCCCTGCTGAAAACTGTATCCGCCGCGCTGCTTCTCAGTAACAATATAAGCATCAAGGATTTGGTAATTGCCAGGCCAAATAAGTGCTTCTTTGATTACCTCTGTTGAGCCGATAGCGGGGCGGATTCTAACTACAGACTTTCCGTCGTCTGTTTTAGTCTCAAGGGGAAGTGGATCGTCTATAGCCTCGGCGAAAGGTACTGGTAGCCTCTGCTCTTGTGGAACGATTATTAGGTCCCCTTTTCCTAAATCCTCAGCCTTGAATATTTCAACCCCAGTTCGATCGACGAGTTTGTAGCCTTCTACTCCGTCTAGCATTATCCAGAACGATCGTGTTTCCACGTTTTCACTTGGAGGTAGTGCTATCGCAAGCATGCTTTTTGACCAATCAATGAATTTACTGGTTGTTTCTGAAAAAGACAGGATCCCACCCATAACCGTAGAGAGAGCGACAAAGTAAGAGATAAGTCGAAACTTAGTTAAGCGCTCTACTATAGATTTAGGATTGTTATCGATGTTGTTTTTCATGCTCGCCTTTTTAATATATCCAGCTAATCAGGTTAAATTAAGGAACCTCTGATTAATACGGATTTTCAAGAAAAATCGATGTACAAGTCATTGATTTAATTGAACCTGAAATTCAAGAACGCGAATTAATCAGAGACTCCTTAACTCGAGGGACATGCTACCTGGATTACGATCTTTCCATTATAAGGACGCCCAACACGTTATTTGGCTGTTAACAGTATGTATATATAGCTAAAATTCCACGTTGCATGCTAATTCATTGATTAGCAGAGAACTTTCATTTCCGAATATCATTGGTGTCCGTTAATAAGGACTGGTAATGATCCATTTGGCGCCATTGAATCATGTTAGGCGATAGGCCGCAACGGGTCGGTTTTTGTCGGCCAAGTCGCTGCTGACACCTACTTCGAAAAAAAATACAGTCCAGAATACGTCCGTTTTCTGGACTTTCGTCTTGCCAAAATGCGCTTCGCGCCGAATCTTACCTTGATATTCCAACTATCTCGTCAATGAATCAACGTCAATATTGTTTCCTTGACGCTGAGTTTCTGGAACTGGTGTCAGTTACAAATAATCCTGGTTTGCTGCGGATGATTGCAGGTCGGCGCGAATGATTGCAGGTTCACTTGCAAATAATCTCGGTTTGCGCGCCCGTCAGTTACAGCTAATTCCGTTCGATAATTGCGCTGATTGCTGGTTTGCGCAATTTTCGATTGCAAGCCGTTACAATTAGACATTGTTAGCCGGTTAGCGGGCCGTTCAAAGCTGAATTTTAATGCAGAAATTAGCGCAGGAGCTACAGTACGAGATGCTATAAATAACGCCATTTTGTACAGTTTAGGAGCCTTTTAGGTGTTGGAAAGATACTTTTTTAGTATTTATTTGGTGCTGTTATCCGGTCCTGTATGGTCGGATGAGTTCTCGACCATACAGGACAATATCAACCCCGGCAACATTGTCATCATCGGTGAAACCCACCAGAAACCGGAATCGGCACAACTGTTTGCGCTTCTGGTGGATTCAGCACTTAAAAGACATCAATGCCTGACTGTAGGGCTCGAAATTAACCACAATCAACAACCCGCCATCGATGCAGTAACGAAGGGCGAAACACGGGTATCGGAGATTAAAATACCGTATGCCATCGATCATCCAGGTATGCGAAAACTAATTGATTATCTGGCCAAGCTAAAATCGAAAACACCCTGCTTGAGAATCGAGGCCATCGATGCGGATCAGGATCGCGACGAACACATGGCTGACCGCTTAGAACATTTACAACGCGATGAGCCGATACTGGTCCTTCTGGGTGGATTGCACACATTGAAAAAAGTTAAGTGGACTGTCAAAAGCGGAGGACCATTTGTTGCCGAGATTCTGGTTGACCATGGCTATCAAGTTAAATCCTACCCGCAACGTTGGCTACCTGAGAGGTGCGAGAACGGGCAAGGCAGGTCAAGCCGATACGTTAGTGCCTTCGATCCGGAAGCATTACCAATTCTGAATGAGTCACTCATGTCGCTGATCAACGCCAAGCGTCATCGATCAACGAAGGATGTTATCGATGGTTTTGTGGTTTGGGAATGTAATCTCTAGTTGTTTTTCAGATTAGTCAACTCTATAATTTTTCTGTGGGCACTACCCGTTGGGGTGCCTATTGTGCCAGTTGGAGCGTTCGACTGGTTCCCCATGGATGCTCATGTGAGCGACAGGGGGCAACCTTTTGTTCACTCGGAGACTCTCATGGCACAACGTCGCAAATCGCTTATAAAACCCCGCTCTATCGCTTTTTCCCGTCAACGCGGCCGCTGTTACTACTGCGACCAACCAATGGCGACGGGGAATCTCATTGAATTTTCCGCCAAATACAAAATAACGCCTAACCAGGCAAAACTCTTAAGATGCACAGGTGAGCATCTTAAAGCTCATCATGAAGGTGGTTCAACCAAGCCGACTAATATCGTTGCGGCTTGCTGGTATTGTAATCACAAGCGACACCAACGGAAAAACCCACCTGAACCTGAACAGTACAGAGACTTAATTCAGGCTCGTATGAGCCAGGGAGGGTGGCACAGCATAAGATTAAACTAGACATTGCTCTGGTATTGATCGGACAACCGGACAATACCAGATTCCTTATTTGCAACTGAAATATATGCCGCTGACCATCGGCGGCAGACGGCCACAAGCGGCCACAGAACAATCATTGAGGAATGACTGCATACTGGCACATTGCCGCCGACGGTTTAGCTTTAGAAATCCAGCGGGCTTTTCGCTTCCTTGATCGTCCGACTAGGCACGGTATGCGTGTAAATCATGGTCGTTCTCAGGTCGCTGTGGCCCAGTAATTCTTGAATGGTGCGAATATCGACATTGGCTTGTAAAAGATGACTGGCAAAGCTGTGGCGAAACGTATGTGCCGACGCACGTTTCGCAATTCGGCTTCTGCGCACCGCCAATTTAATGGCCTGTTGCACATGGGACTCGTGCAAATGCCAACGCCGATATTCCTGACTGGCCGGAACCAACGTGAGCGATTTCGCCGGAAACAACCATTGCCAGGCAAATTCTTTAGCGGCGTTCTTATATTTTGTATCCAGCGATTTAGGCAAGAACACACCGGCAGTCTTCGCTGCTAGATCTTGTTCATGCAAGGCGGCGACTCGCTCTACTTGAGCAGCCAATTCAGTTGTTAAGACCTCCGGCATTGGTAGCGTCCGGTCTTTCTGGCCTTTTCCGTCATGCACTGTCAATACCTGCAGGTCAAAATTTAAATCCTGCACTCGTAGTTTCAGGCACTCGAACAGGCGTAAGCCACAACCGTACAACAACTTGGCGACCAAGTCATAAGGCGGTTCCAACAAACCGATAATTCGATCAACTTCCGGGCGCGATAACACTACAGGAATATAAGGACGACGCTTAGCCCGCACCACACCCTCGACTTTTCCGAATTCTTTTAGCAATACATGTTTGAACAAGAACAGTAACGCATTGAAAGCTTGATTCTGACTGGAAGCGGCAACCTGCTTATTCATGGCGAGATGGCTCAAAAAAGCTTTCACATCATCCATGTCCAACAAACGGGCATCTTTGCTTTTCGTGTAGGTTTGAAATTGCTGCAACCAGTAACGGTACGCTTGCCAAGTTTTGTTTGAATAATGACGAACCTTGATAGCGGCTTGCAGTTGTTCGTACACCGTCACCCAACTGGCACCGGTTAGCTTTGGCGACTCTTCGACAGGCGAAGGCTTCGGGGTTTCTGGTACGGATGGTGTCGTAACGGTCTGGTTGACAGGACTCTGATAGGGTTCAGCTAATCGCTTCGATGTTAATGACTGATCAGGTGACGTATCGCTGGAGGGTGTTGTTGGCGATTTAATCGCGCCGACCATGCGGTAATAGATGGCTACGGCTCGGCGAGCTTGTTGTCGTTGTGTTTCAGACTGACCTTTACTTTGCAACTTTTCGTCAAATGGAGCAAAGCTTGCGGTGAGCTTTGGATTAGCTCCGTACTTGTTGCAAAAGTCCCAGATAAAACCGAAACCACTTATGAAAATCGCGCCGTTGCCGGTCGGGCACATTGCGCTGATTGAGTTGTGTTTCAAATGCCTGGCTAAGAGATGCGGGAACGGCTAACATGGCAACCTCCAAAGCTGATTTGGACACAGTGTGAATGATATACAGAAAGGAAAAATCCTTGCTAATCACAAATTTATTGGAGCAGCGCAGCTTTTATGGTAGATATACAGAACTATCTAATAACTTGTTAGGCCTCAAATCCCCGTCCTCCACCGCGCCTCTCTCGTTGTCTTTGCCGACTACCACCAGTTCTACCTGGCGGACGGGGAGACGAAGTGGCTTGCGCCGGAAGATTGGACGGATGAAGACCTCGCAAATGGGGCAAAGGCCACTGGTCAGGTTGTAGCGGTTGCCCCCGCGCGCAATATGAATGTCCCGGTCGAAGTGGAAGTCTTCGGCGAGCCACAAGACATTGATCTAGCCGAAGTCGATCACGCTTTGTCTTGCTCTCTTTTTCTGCCCACGGGTCATCTCCAAGTGCACGAGTGCACGGGCCCGGAGCGTCTGTACCTTTCTCTGCCTCCAGGCCACTACGAGGCTCGAATACTGTTCAGTGGCCTGGCGAGCATTCTCGATAACGGTCTTGATGGAAGCGACCGATACCGAATCATGCTCTGGCCGGGCGTTCAGCAGCCACTGAAGGTGCTCAAGCAATGGTCCGGCCCATGGCGCGGCTGATCGTGCGGCCTAACCCCTCGGTCAAGGGGACTTGCCTGCGGCAAGCCCCTTACCTCGAACGTTATGCCACAAAAGCCATGAAGAAACTGATCCCAATTATTTTGCTAACGTCTATTACTAGTGCTACCCATGCGATAGAACTGAAAATAGTTACCGAAGGCGGATATGTTTCGTTTGCGGCGGAAGATCAATGGCCGGTGATTGCGTCTCAAACAAAGCCGCCTGTAGCCGTAATGGCATTTCAAATACCGAACCAAGGTGATGCAAGCACCCAAGATTCGACCAATTTATCAATAAGTCTATTTACTCTAAATTCTCCAAAGGCTCAGTCGGCGCTAGCTAAAATTGGAAAAAGCTTCGGTTTTGAAAATCCTACAAACCAGAAATATAAAGATTGGGAAACTTATAGCCAAAGAGCAATGCAAGAGCAAACACCTTACACAATACTTGATGCCACTAAAAAAGTGGCCAATGTGGTTGTGGCTGCCAGATTAGCTTGGCCGACGCTTAATACAAACAGAATGAGCTATGACCAAGAAATGAGGAAACTATTTTATAACTTTCTCGACTCAATAAATGGTTATACCGGCAAATATGAGCCGAAGCCTAATGAAGTTATAAGAAGACCAGTAAATTGAAGCATAACCAACGGGTAAACTTGACCGGCAAAAGCTACGCTCCTATCGTCGCTACGCTTTCGCCGCCAAGTTACCCTTACCGTTAGGCCTCGAAGATGGAACAGACGCTTCTTCAAAGAGTTCTCGATGGCGACCCAGAAGCCGAAGCCCAATTCGGAGGTTCGGAGCACTGCGCCGTGATCGATTGGCGCGACGGGGCACCAGAGATCGTCGATGCCGTTGCGTCGTTCCTGCCGGATGGCTACCTTGTGATCGGGCCTTTGACGGAACGCACTTGCGAGCTAGTCGTGCAAGGCAAACCGCCAATCCTGGCTGAGCTTTCTTCTAAGGCAACACAAGAGCAACTTCTCTTTTACATCTGCAACGCCATTGCGCCGGAGTACGAACTTCGACAGTTCAGGCCGATGGATGGCGACAGCTACTCGATATTCGTAGCGCCGCGCTCTGTGTGGGCCGGTATTGATAGCGAGCATCCTCGAGCGGCGGAGCGGCTATTTCTCAGTGCGCAGAGGCTTGCTGCATACTGGAGCAAGGGCTTCTTGGCCCGGATGTTTAGTAGTCCATGAGCGCGCGGCCTAACCACTCGCTCAACCGGACCCGCAACGGCACGCCGCCTTCGGGCCTCATTTCATTCTGGCCCTGCGGCGTCCTGCCGTTGCGGGACCGGTTAGCTACAACGTTAGACCGAAATTGAGACTGTACGTAATGAGCTATAGACTGTGGTTTAGAAATCACGGAGAGAAGCACAAAGCGATCGTTGACAGGTTGCTGAAGCAGGGCTACTCGAAGGAAGAGATAATTGACTACTTTGACTTTGAAAATATGTGCACTGCGGAGCCTGATTTTTGTCCTCTCTACGCTCAAGGTAAAGAATGCCATGACATTGCAAAGTTGAACTGCTACCTTTGCGCGTGCCCACTATTTCGTTTTAATTCAGATGGCATCTCTGAACGTGATGGACTGAAAAGGTACAGTTACTGTAATGTCGAGTCGAAACACGGCAGGCAAGGTACCTTTGGCGACTCAATTCACCAGGACTGCTCAAAATGCCCGGTGCCGCACGCGCGAAAATATGTATCAGTTAACTTTAACCTCGATTGGTTCGGTGCAATGAAAGACTGCGACTTGGGCACGTAAGATGGCTGTTCGGCCTAACCCCGCGTTCGAGCTCGGACTCGCCAAAAAGCGGCTCGCCGCTCAACGCTGACGTTATGCACGTTACAGGATGTCGTGATAAATGGAAGACAAAGAAATAATTTTAAGTGCAAAGTTAAAACTTAAATACCTATTTATAGTTAATGTCATGGTTTTCATCCTCGCCTTAGTCGGAGGATATTTCGGCGGGGCAAACACTGGTATCTATTTTTTTGGATTTTATGTAATTGAAATCTTGATTTTTATTGCTCTGTTTATTCCAATTTTTACTTTTTGGTTATTTAAAGGCAAATCAATCAAACTGTCGGCGTCTAAAGCAATACAGAGTTTTGGCGATTTTTATCAATTTATAACTCCTTGGTAATAATATTTTTATGAATCTTGGTGCCGTAATATGTCAAGGGCATAACAAACGGGTCAACTTGACCGGCAAAAGCTACGCTCCTATCGTCGCTACGCTTTTGCTGGCAAGTTACCCTTATCGTTAGGCATTATGATTTTTGCTATCGAAACTGAAGAACAAACATTGCATGTTTTCGAGAACGAAAACGCAGCAGTTGGGTATTGTGAAGGTTTAGATGTTGAGGCTACAATTTGGCTATTTTGGAATGAGGCGGGTGCACCACTAAAGCCAGAATTTACCGTTCCAAATAAAAGGGGGTTGTTCACTGTGCAAAATGGAAAATACCATTTGGTAAAAGCTACCGAAAGCCACCATTCCAAGCTATTAGAAGCACTTGAACACGTCGTAGCAGTTGAGGGTGTGCCGCCATTCAATACGGTTGCGGCTATTCGGCAAAGCCTAACCCATCAGTCAAGCGGGACTGCCGAAAGCGTTCTTCGATGATACAATTTTCAATAACGAGGGTTGAGCCACCGTTTTCGCCAGCCCCTTACTTCAAACGTTAGGTTGCATGCATCATGATCGAAGACGTCCCAAGTCCAATTGACCTTCGTCTGGAGGAAGACGCTCGCCAGTGGTCGGAACTGGCCATGGTCAGGCGCCCTTGGCGCACCGAGTTCTTCTCGGCCATGGCCTCAGCAATCCAAGCTGCAAGCCAAGGCCAACCTTGTCGCGTCCTTGAGTTGGGTTCCGGTCCAGGCTTCCTGGCGGAGCATCTTCTCCAGTCCTTACCGTTCGTCACCCTCGTAGCCCTCGACTTCTCTCCACCAATGCATCAGCTCGCCTTGCAGCGGCTTGGCCCGCTGGCGGCGCGCGTCCAGTTCGTCGAGCGGAGTTTCAGGGAGCCGGACTGGTCAGAGGGTCTTGGCAAGTTCGATCACGTCGTAACCAATCAAGCGGTTCACGAGCTTCGTCACAAGCACCATGCCCCACCGTTGCATGCACAAGTCAGAGCCTGCCTCGTTGCCGGAGGCAGCTATCTCGTCAGTGATCATTATTTTGGCGAGGGAGGTATGTCCAATCACCAGTTGTACATGTCAGCTGCTGAGCAAAGGGCCGCGCTTTCAGGTGCTGGCTTCGCCGTAGTTGAGCAGTTGCTGCTCAAAGGTGGCATGGTGCTCCACCGTGCAACCTAACCCCTCCGTCAAGGGGTCGCCCCTTACGTCGAACGTTAGGCACCAGCAGGCGAGGCCGCAAAAAACACGGGGTTCAGGGATTAAGTGCGGTGGTCAACGTGTGCCATTGCCAACCCAAAACCCGGCATTCATGCCGGCAAGATAAAGCGTGACAAGTAACGGAATTTAGGCGGCGCAAAAAGCCGCCGAAAAGTAAAAATGTTTCACGGGTTTTAACTCGTGCAAATAAGAACGGTTATCAACTGGTAAAAATTTAGTATGGGATTCCATACCAAAGTGCGAGTGTCACTAGCACTTCGCACTTCTCAGGCTGCACCTTTTTGGTGCAAGTGCGGGTAAGACGGGTTTCCGGAATGTTCCACGGATTCGAGCCGAAAGCGGATCGCTGCCGCCGCCGTTGCCGCTGCTGCTGCCGTTGCGCTGCGTGCAGCCCTGGCGGGGTCGCGAAAGCGTAAACCGCGCCACCTTCCATCAAGGGAAGCTTCGCCGGCTCTTCGCTCCGCTACGAGCCGCCCTTGACGCAAGGAATCCGGGCTATGCGGTTTAAGCCCCCGCAACCCCCCCAGGGTTGACCTGAGGGACGGGAGCCGAGAGGGCGCTGCTGGGAGCGTTACCTGTTACGGTTTCGACACGCAAGCCGTTTAACAGCCTGCGCGCTGCGATTGCCCCTTCGCTGCGCTACGGGATTGCTGGGGGGTGCGCGTGCGGGCATATATTGCCCTGAAGCCCGCGCGCACCCCCCGTTTGTTTTGATGCCTCCGGCGGCCAGGCGTAAACATCGGTCTGCATTCCATTAAATGCAGCATACCTGATGATGTTACTCATTTACGAAGGAATCCTTACGGTTCCCCAATATGGTGCGTCTACAGGGTATCTCTTGGGACCAGGAAGCGTATATTTCGCTTCCTCGTTGTTTGCTCGGCAAGTTACTGTAGGCAGCATGCTGGTTTCAACGCAGTCAATACGCGCCGATATGATCAACTGTTGCCGTTCGGCCATTGCTAAACCGGATTTGTAGTGGAGCACAGGACCAAACGTGAAGCCAGTTAACCCGGAAGCACTTAAGACATCAACAACTTCCTGCGTAACGAAGAAGGCGTCGAATTCCCAATTCAGTTGCAAGAAGTGCGAGTTGGCAGCCTTGCGGAACGGGCGTGCTCGAAAAGGCGACCGTTGATGGCTTCGGATGCCACAACGCAGACACACGTCAGAGTATGTGGTTTCAAGGTAATCATCCTCTGGCTGAGGGTAACCATGATGTCCGCGGGCGCCCATTTCAAACCACTTCATTCAACACCCCTTGCACATCAGTAAATATAAAGAATTATTCCCTTACTTTTCTCAACGGCTTCCCGAAGAAAGTTTTTCAAAGCATCTACGTATGTCCAGAGTAATTTGCCATCTTCCACTTGCCAGTTGGCAGAACAATAGATTTCGTTTTGATCAAAATCGCTCTGGCTTACATTTGCACCAAATTCGTCGGCTTTTAAGTCGTTCAAAAAGCTTAAAAAGGCTTCGATATCGGCGGTACGCAGTGCGCGCGCAGGACCGTAGCCAACATCTATGTCGCCCAATTGGATACCACCCGATAATAATGTTGCTTGAGGCAATGGCCCGTCCCAAGGACAATCGGCAAGTAAATAATGTAAAATATGCCAATTTTTATCTAAATCCAGCAAGCTGTCCTCTGGTGGCGCTTGCCAAGGTCTTTGAGGAGGCGGTTCCTTGGCTGCAAACAGACGTGATAGGAAGCCTTTCTTGGGCACATAAATTTCAGGCCCGTGCAAAAAAAAGAATATATCGGAGGGGTCTTCAATTAATGACTCCAACCGCTCAAGTTTGACCTGTTGTAAGGTAAACAACATGCTCATGATCTTTCCTGGAATATATTTATAACGAGGTATCAACTCGGACCTTTTTAATTTTCATTCTTGAGTTTGCCAAACACCTTTCCGAACTCGGTCTTTTCAAAAAAATGCCCTTTTGGCCACAACAACGATGCGTTTTCACCACGCCACTGTACTTCGTCTGCCGGCATACCTTGATGGCTGGTTGCCCACCATCGCCAGATGGTGACACCGACGGACCACCATATCCACGCCAAACAAAAACCCAACAGTAAGCTCAACGCCGAGGGCAAAGGCTCACGAATATGGAAAACTTGCTGCAATAAGGCCATCGGGCCAATCATCAACGGAATCACCATACCATTGATCAAAACAGCACCAATCAAAACGGTAACGCGCGGCGATGCCGAACCTGTGGTCGGAACGGCATAACGTATTTCCGGATCGTACTGTCCGGCGGCAATTCTCACAGTTTCCGGTAGGTTTTCCACGGATTTACGTAAGCGGTGTCTAATAATCTCCACGCCAATCGACAGCAACAAATAGACCGCAACCATAGTGAAGAGCAAAGCTGCCTTGATATTCACATCGAGCAGCGGGGCCACATAGCGCGCAATGATTATGCAACCGGCAAATACAGCAATGATGAATAACCAGATTTTCAGCCTGGCCAAGTAACGCTTAGCCTTTCCGCCCTGTATCTTTACGGTTGATTTAGTAAGCGATGATGGCGGGGCGAATTTTTTGCTCAGCTTCGGGAATAGCGCGTAAACATCATCTTCCGCCCACGCCATACCGGACGGTTGCAACGGGCAAGTCATTTCTCGCTGATAGTCAGTTCCGCCGGTCGCAGCCTTTACGCCGTCATGCACTGCATACTGGAAGCCTTCGAAAAACCAGTCGATTTCCACGAAATCATCGTCCGCTAACCTATCCGGATCGGCGAGTACCAACTCGAACAGTTGCTGGCCGTAGGAAATTAGCGTCGCGCGAAAATCTGCGAAGCAATCGTCACCACAGCCGCCGTTAATGACATACGCTGCGCCCCATAACGACCAAGAATAAGCGCGATCCATCATGGCGTCGAAATAATGTACAAAGCGCACAGCATCGTCTTTAGCCAATTTCGAAACCAACTCCGCCAGGGTTTCGCATTTCAGTTTCATATCGCCACCCGACAACTCATGAGCTTGCTCCACCATCAGCCAAAATTGCCGTTCATCCATTCGAAGTCCTCGTTTTCAGCGTCATTTTCGATTCGAAAGCTCGCACCTTTCTGGGTGAACTCAGCAAAAAAAGTGCACAGTGTGGCGCAAATCTAATCAGGCAAAGCTTGCGCTCCAGACAACCCATTAGAAACAGCCATCGCTTTGATTGACTGGGCAATTTGAGGGCTTCTGGCCTGGATTTTTCGATAGTTTGTCAAAGCCGCAGCGCTGTTGTTGTCCATCAAATCAGCCAAGGTCACGATCGCCAATGCTTGCGGCAAATCGGGCTGGGCTTTTAGCAGCACATTGGCGTGGGTTCTGGCTTTTTCCGCTTGCCGAGAATTCAGGTAGGATTGCGCCAAATACAGACGAGCATCGAGAGCGGCCGGTGCCAACGAAACAGCTTTTTCCAAAGACGTAATCGCTTTGCCCAGGTTGTTGCTGCGCATCTGCGCCTCACCCAAATTGATCCAGGCATTGGCGAATTGCGGATCAAGATTGGTTGCGGTTTCCAGCGCACTAACCGCTTCCGGCAAACGGCCAAGCTTTAATAACGCATATCCCTTATTGCTCCAGTTAACGGCGACAGACGAGTCGATTTTTAACGCTCTTTCGATATAGTCCAAGGCTTTTTGTAAATCGCCATTTCGGCCGTAGTATCCAGCGAGATCTTGTAACGTTTTCGGGTTATTCGGGTTTAATTTCTCGGATTTTTCCAAGGCTTCAAGTGCTGCTCTTTTTTCCCCAATGGCCTCTAGCGAGCCGCCTAATGTCGCCCAATCATCTGCACCAGCGACATCGGACGCAACCACTTTTCTGAAAGCATCAACCACCGCACGATGGTCGCGCACCTCAACCTTCAAAATACCGAGAGATCGGTAGGCATTGATATAAGTTGGATCGATTTTAACGGCCGTCTCAATATCGGCTAACGCTGCCCGTTTGTTGCCCAGTTTGCTTTTGACATTACCACGATTCGTCAATATCTCGGCAACAACTCCTGGATTATTCGGTTTTGAATCGTAGGCCTTGTCGTAAGCCTGCTCGGCTTCTTTTAAACGATTGGTTTCGGTTAATACAACACCCAAACCGGTCCAGGCGTTGGTGGTTTCCGGCGCAATCTCAATCGCCTTTCTAAAAGCTTTTTCCGCATCACCATAGCGTTTGCGATTGGATTCGGTAAATCCCATCGAGACCCAGGTTCCGGCACTGGAAGGATTATTGTCGTTTTCATTGCCCAGTGTTAACCGCGCGGCATCGGCTTTGCCATTTCTGGCTAGCACATTGGACAAAGCCTGTTTTGAGCTTGCGTCTATTGGGTTCAATCGAAGTGCCGCTTGATAGGCTTTAGCTGATTCGCCGGCGCGATCTAGTCTATCGGCAATGATGCCTAACAACCGCCAATGATCGCCAACGCCGGGCTCTACACGGATTGCATCCTTAACGGCGGCATAGGCTTCTTTTGGCTTGCTGTCAGCCAGCAACCATTCTGCCTTGGTCGCATAGATGCTACCGTGATTGGGATTAAGCAATTGCGTTTTTTGCAAGAGTTGTTTGGCCTCATCTCGCCGGTCTAGCCGATACAACACTTTGGCGAGTACAAACCAAGCGAATTCATTTCTGTCGTCCAGCCTGACGGCCTCCCTTAACGCCGCTTCCGCTTCCGTCGGGTTTTTCTCAAATAAAGCCACACCCAAATAGGCGGCCGCTAGTGCAGAATTCGGTTGAGCTTCCCGCCACTTGCGGACGTGTTTTTCAAATTCAGGAAAATTTCCCGCACCCTGCAGCGCTTGAGCTTCTTCCATCCAGTGGGGCTCCGGTCCGGGAATGACGGACGGTGGTGGCGGTGCGATACCACGTTTACTTAATTCGGCAATCCAATCCGCCGGCAATACAATGTTCAGGCTTTGACCCGCAGTGAGTATTGCAGTGGTGATGCCCAATAATCGGCCTCTGGTATCGAACAAACCTCCACCGCTGGAACCTGGTGACAGAGGCACGCTCGCCACAATCACCGGATCATCACGATAGGGACTGATACTTGAAACCAAGCCGGAACTGACTGAAAGAGTAAAGCCCAACGGATTGCCGACCGCGAAAACAGATTCCCCAATCTTCACATCGCCCATTTTTCGAATAACGACGGGTGGAGCTACCATCCCGTCAACGCTAAGTACGCAGATATCCCGGCTCGGGTCGGTCAGCGTCCAGCTTGCGGCATATTCCTGGGAATCGGTGGAAATTTTCAGACTATCGGCCTCCTGTATCACATGACAGTTAGTGACGATACGGCCTTTGTCGACCACCACGCCGCTACCCTGGCCTTGTTGCCGGCCTTTTTCATCGAATGTTTGAACGGTGACGATAGAAGGCGACACCTGTTTGAACAAGCCTTCGGCATCATATTCGGCGCGGGATTCACAGCCTGGCACGGTTAACAGGCAGAATAAGCATAAAGGAATCAATTCAACCCTAATCATGGCTGGCTCTCCTCGAATGGCAAAATGACTGATCGGTAAGCCTTCTCCGCCCATTCGCTGTCGATTCCGCGTAGTTTTTCGTAAGCGCTTTTAGCATCCTTATCCCGACCGGCTTGTCGGTAAGTCTCGATTAAGGCTACCCAGAGTTTGCCTTGCTTAGGCTCCAGTTCCAGAGATTTTTCCATCGACTTAATGCCCTCCTGATGGCGGCCTAGAATCCCTTCGTTAAAGCCTTTTTGTCGCCAAACTGCAGGATCGTTAGGAAATTTTTTGAGCAATTGAGCATCGACTTCCAAGGCTTCTTGACCACGAAAACCATCTTTTAGCGATAAAGCCAGACCGTATTGCCATTCGGGATTACCGGGCTCCAGCCGAACCGCTTCACGGTAGGCTTGGATCGATTCTGGAAAACGCTGTAGTTGAAAATAACTGTTGCCCAAAGCCGCGTACACCCAAGCTTTGGCTGTAGGGTTGCCCTGCAAACTCTTTTCGAAGGCTTGGATGGCATCCAGCGGTCTGCCGAGCGCAATCAATGTTTGCCCTTTCCAAAAGTTCGCATCGGCCTTTTGAGCGTCGGGTACGGTGAGCCTTTCCAAGAGGGAGTAAGCGCGGGCTGGCCGCCCTTCGCGGATATAGGCATCGGCCAAACTGAATTGAATGTCCGATACGGCAGGATATAGTGCTGATAAACTTCGCCATAATTGGGTAACCATGCCTAGATCGTTGCGCCGTTTGGCGATGCCGATCAAACCCTGGTAGGCTGTCAGTTGCCAAGGATTGAAAGACAATGCCTTGCGATAGGCTTCTTCGGCTTTGGTCGCGGTACCGGCCGCTTGCTCGGTTTGGCCGACGATAGTCCAAACTTCGGCATCCTCCTGACGCAACGACAGCAGTTCGTGCGCCAATTGCAGCGCCTCGGCGCGTTGATTACGCTTCAGCTTTACGCTGACCAATCCGGCTGCCGCAATTGGGGATGCTGGGTCCAGCTCATGCAGTTTACGCCAGGAATTTTCCTCGCTATCCAGATTGCCGATTTTTTGCGCCGCTACTGCGGCCCAGCGCCAAGCGTCGGCATCATCCTGATGCCCGGCGATCCATTGCTCGACATGATCTGTCAGCTTTTGCCACTGTTCCTGTTGCTGTAATTGTTCAGAGGTTTCCCGGAATTGTTTGTATGCTATGTCGGACTTGTCATGCTGCTCAATCTCGGCCAGCCATTTGGCGGGAATGGCAAAATTCACATTCTGCCCGTCGCGGTGCCTATAAGTAATGATGCCCAACAAATGCGCTTCGGCATCGACTAATGCGCCGCCATCTGATCCTGGCGAAACCGGCGCGGAAAACTGAATAAAATCGACACCCAATTGTGGGCGAATACCTGAAACCACACCTTCGGAAATGCCGATACCCAACCCCAAGGCGTTGGAGAGAGCGTAAACCCGTGCACCCGACTGAACGCTTTGGTTGACGTCAGCGCTAACAATTTTAGTTAACTCAGCACCAGGCACCGACAACAAACATAAGTGCCGTTGACTATCTCTGGCTAAGATTGTTGCCGGAAAAGATTTGCTTTTCGTGACGATCCTAATTTGCCGCTTACCATTCATCGCTTCGCACATCGTAACGACGCGGTCGCTTGCAACGGCAATACCTGTTAACGATTGCAAGGATTTACCCGTATCATCGAGTTCTTCCAAAACCGTGACTGACCGTTGTGTTTGCTCGTAAATCTCGACGGAATTAAGCGGTTTTGCCGCTGCTTTCGAGAGATAAGCGCCTACGCAAAGCAGTAGGACAATCTTTTTCATTCGACCTCCAAGTTGTCAATATTCGGCGGGTAAAAGTAAGAATGCTTGAATAGCAAACGGCTATTTTAAGTAGATTAAGCTAAAAAGACTAGCGCGTAAAATAGGTTGTCTTCTATTGAGCCACAATTGCACATTGCTACGAAATTCCCGAAAATCCCTTCGTTTCTTTTTTAGAAATGGACTGACTGCTTTAGATACCCTTTTTGTCGTTAGAAACCTTGGGGTGACTGTCCCTTTTGGGTCGACAGGCGACCGCCCACCAATACGCATCAACTATCGCTTACGAGAAGTCAATATTTTGGTAATTCAATAATGTTTCTTTTATGCTGGATAGAATACAAATCATTTTCCTGATTCGAACCAGTTCTTCTTCTGTGTCCCGAACAAGCTGTGAAAACCATTCCGGCTCAGACATAATTATTTTTTCTAAAATTGTGTAAGTGTTAATGTTTCGCGGCTTCTTGAAACGTTTTTTTTCAAATACCTTTTTCCCAACAAATTGGGCCTCAAACCACTCTATGCTGATTGAGTTGCTGCGATTGATTTTTATCCTGAGTCCAAGCGAAATTGACGGATATTCTAAGGCGACACTCTTTCGATTGTTGCTCCAATAATAAGTCACGTAATATTCTGCCTCTTTATGAAGAATTGCTCTCTGATTGATAATCCATTTATTAACTTCATTACATGATTGCCTGTCACTTTGATTCAATGGCATGCATATATTTTCAGAACCTTGCCCCCTCTCTTTTAAGATCGACTGGGTTATATCATCATTACCATAAGAAGAGGTTGACTCATATCTAACAATATGAGCAATAATTTTTAGCAAATAATGCTGCAGCTTTCTGATGCGCTCGATTTTATTTTCCGTCTCATTCGCCAAGCTCTTTAACTCTATGGGTGCTTCGACCAAATAATCATCTATATAATAAATACGAAATCGATTACTTTGTAGATTGAATTTTCTCGTTTGAACGAATTTTTTTTGTTCCCACTTACCGATACCCCATGTAACAGCGAATCTATCGTTTGTCATTGACTCTAGCTTAATACCCAATGGATAACGATCGACGCCCACAATTGTTCTAACCAAACCAGAATAGTTGTCCGTATATTGTTCGATGATTAAACTGGCCTGTTCACGCAACTGGTCAAGCTGCTTGAATATCCACGCGCATACTTCGGGCGGAGTTTTATAATGATGGTATGCAACCGTCCCGGTCAAGTTACAGGATCCCGTCTCGACCATGGCCTCACCTTCCTTGCCTGAGTTGAAAACTGCCATGCTAGCGTATTTGAAAATCTAAACCCGTTGGCAAAGTGCATTTCAGATGCATTTAGCCAGCGGGTTCCTTTGATCGATCTTGGTAAGATCGACGCGCGTCTATCATCAGTCGCCAGACCTTTCCATTAAGTAATCAGGACTATATTCATGTTTGTACTCGGTTTAGATATTGGTTATTCGAACGTTAAGCTCGCATTCGGTGATCAACTTGCACCACCAACCACAAAATTATTTCCCGCCGGGGCTGCACCCGTTGAACACTTGCCCCAAGCAATCGATCGGGCGAGCGATACTTTACGTGTGACGCTCGACGGCGTCGCGTGGGGCGCTGGCATAAGTGTCAGCAAACTGAGCAATTGGAACCGTGCTCTACATCAGGACTATACAAACACCTCCTCTTACAAAGCGCTGTTTTATGCCGCCTTACTATCATCCGAACGTTCTGTTATCGACGTCTTGGTTACAGGTCTCCCAGTATCACAATGGCAAGACAGGTCAGCGCGGCAAGCATTGGCCAATCAGCTCAAAGGTGTTCACCAAATTACCCCGAAACGGCAAGTCGCTGTAGAACAGGTTCACGTCGTTCCGCAGCCAACCGGCGCCTTCGTCGAACAACTATTTACGACGCAAGACAGACGTTTAAGCGATGGCCGGGTATTAGTGATCGACCCAGGTTATTTTTCGGTGGATTGGGTGCTATTGAACGAAGGTGAAATTGTTTCTGCGTCGTCCGGAACCAGCTTAGAAGCTATGTCAGTGTTGCTAGACAAGACAAGTGAATTGATTTGCGACGACCATGGAGGCAAATTGACCCCTGAAAAAATTGAGGATGCTTTAAGATCCGGAAGCAGCAATGTGCTCTTGCTAGGCCAAGAGGTCATTCTCCAGGATTATTTGGCCGCTGCTGCACAATCGATCTCGATGATCGCATTAGAAGCCATGAAACAATCTCTCCGCCGAGAGAAGGGTTCTGTTGATATCGTCTTACTGGCCGGTGGTGGCGCATCCCTTTATCAGAACGCAACTAAAGAATTTTTCCCCTTGAACCCCATCTTTACGCCATCGCAGCCAACACTTGCCAACGCGTTAGGCTTTTTCTATTTCGGGAGGGGGTGACGGTGAAAGTATTGGTGACAATCAATCCGAATGCCAACCCAGAGCTTTACGCCGATATCGAAAGAATAAACTCCCGAGATCGGGCGGAACGAGTACGGACGCTAGCAACCATGGCTGTTGTCATCTCACAACTCGGATTACAAAACTCGTCCGCCGTTTCTTATATATCAGCTAGTGATTTAGTGTCTGAGTCAACCTTAACAAAACTCAAATCGAGCTTAGCCACCGAAGATTGAAAACTTTTGCTATTGCATTTTTATATTTTTGTGATTTCTTAATAAGTAAGCCAAACATATGCGGAAATTGTTACTTATCTTGTACCTAGTTTCTTTGTCAGCTAATGCTTACTCGAATGCACTGATAAACTCGAATTGGGGAAAAATTGCCGCAGAAAAAGGGCTAGACCCCTTTGAATTGTATGCCGTATCATTAATGGAGTCATCGAAATACAGTGCAAATAACACCATAACACCATGGCCATTGGCCATCAACGCAGCGGGAACGGCTATTTTTCCGCGAAACCGTGGGGATGCTTTAAATACCTTAGCACGTGAACTCGAAAAAGGAATTACATCGATTGATGTCGGATTGATGCAGATAAATATTAAATGGAACGGCTATCGTGTCAGCGATATTAGAAATCTATTCGATCCAGAAGTTAACCTTCGGGTCGGCGCCGACATACTAGCTGAAGCCATTCGCTCGGAACCGCATAACAAAACTCTCGGATTAGGTCGTTATCATGCAGGTTATGGCAACGAGCCCGATCGACTGGCACGCGCATATGCCTATGGAAGAAGAATATCGTTAATTGCCAATAGGCTTAGGAAGTATTTTGGAGACTAAAAATGACGGAGGAAATCGAGGCGTTCAACCTAAAGCTTTTATTGTTCATTAGAGAGTCCATGACTGATGATCAATCTAACAAATTGAAGATTTTACTTGGATTAGACAATGAAACAGCAAGGCTAATACGCAGTATCAGTATTGGAGAAGTAATTACTTTATCTAAATCAGGATTTTTGTTGTTCTCTCCTCGAATAAACTGTGACGGATTTAGAAAAATATTGGAATCAAAAGAGCCTGATCCAAAAACACTAATAGATATTATAAATAGAAATGGATAGTTATTTATGAGCCACAACGACAAGGCGATTACGGTTTTCAACAGACATGAATTAGCTCTCACAATGATTAGAGCGGGTTTTCGGACGTCTATCGTATTTATTCATACACAATTATCAAAACTGTTGCTGCGAAGACTTTACAAAGAATTGCATTTGAAATCACCAAGCTCTGGGTTGCTGTCATCATCAGCCTATGTCCTGTCCAATCGCAGGAACCAGCTCTACGCAACCTTATTTATGCGAATATACTCAGAATTGAATGGACAACAAAAAAACTCTGTGGACGTGCGGATTGTGATCGACTCCTGGGATATTTTTAAAACGCTGGTACCAAAATATAATGAGCTCGATATACATCCTAAATCGATCAATGAGGCGTGGACATTGACAAGGGACTTTCGATGTGAGACAAATTATTTTGAAACCTGTCCTAAATGTAGTCAGCAATATTTGGCCTGCGATGACAGCCGACTAGCGAAAAAATGCCCGTTTTGCAATTCATCAAATTAATTATAAACTCGACTAAATAAAATATAGCCAAAACAATTGAAAACTGAATAGTACTTAACGGTGTTGCTAAATTTGAATAAATTATTGGTGTTTTAGTTGGCATGCTGTAAGAACTTTGAAAACACTAAGGAATCTGTGTTTAAATCAAGTTTTCTGAATAATCTAAATTCAAATCTTTCATTTAATTAGCACTATAAAATGAAGCGCCCAATTACTCAAAGGCTAGCTAATGCAATTTATTACTGCTCCTTTAGAATGCAATGTCATAATAAGTGAAATTTTAAGGCACTGATATTAAATGGATTAAGTTTTTCAAAAAGTGACATTTCATATTTTAAGAGCAGTAATATCCCAAATCCCGATCATTTTGGCGCTTACCAGGTTGGTGAAAAACTCTTTTTTGGCGTTGAATGACTATATATTTAGTGCCGATGAAGCTATTTTCCTACTAAATACTGGTTCGATTGAGCAGAATTAGCGTCTCAAATATGGTTTTTCACCAACCTGCTCCAGCCTTCTATGCAGCAACTTACAGAATTAAAAACAATCCTCCATTCTAAACGCGCCAACATCTACTACCTGGAAAAATGCCGGGTCATGCAAAAAGATGGCCGGGTGTTGTATCTAACCGAGGCCAAAGACGAGAACCTGTATTGGAACATCCCGATTGCCAATACCACGGTGATCCTGCTCGGCACCGGTACCTCGATCACCCAAGCGGCGATGCGCATGCTGGCCAGTGCCGGCGTGTTGGTCGGCTTTTGCGGCGGCGGAGGCACACCTTTGTTTAGCGGCTGCGAAATCGAATGGTTGACGCCGCAAAGCGAATACCGGCCCACCGAATACGTGCAGGGCTGGCTGCAATTCTGGTTCGACGACGCGCAACGCTTGGCGGTCGCCAAAACCTTTCAGCAAGCTCGCATCGACTATATCCGCAAGGTCTGGAGCAAGGACCGCGATCTGCAAGCCGAAAACATCTTCGCCCACGACAGCGCCATAGCCGCGGCGCTGGACGGTTACGGCACGCAAATCGAGCAAGCCGGCAAAGTCGGCGACCTGTTGCAACGGGAAGCGCTATTGACCAAACAACTCTACCGCTACGCCGCCAAGGCTACTCAACACAACTACTTCAGCCGTGACCACGACGCCAGCGACCTCGCCAACGGCTTTCTAAACCACGGCAACTATCTGGCTTACGGATTGGCCGCGACTACTTTATGGGTGTTGGGCATCCCGCACGGCTTCGCGGTGATGCACGGGAAAACCCGACGCGGCGCCTTGGTTTTCGACGTCGCCGATTTGATCAAGGATGCCATCGTCCTGCCCTGGGCTTTTGTTTGCGCCAAGGAAAAGATGAGCGAACAGGAGTTTCGCCAGCAAATCCTGCAAAAATTTACCGACCACAAGTCCCTGGACTTCATGTTCGAACAGGTCAAACAGCAAGCCCTTAATTACCCTCTCCCTGAGGGAGAGGGCCGGGGTGAGGGAGAACGAAAAGTACAAAACATCGATAAATCCGAGGGTTCCCAACTATGATGGTCACCTTCGTCAGCCAATGCCAGAAAAAAGCCCTGGCCCGCACCCGTCGCGTCCTCGACGCCTTCGCTAACCGCATCGGCGACAACACCTGGCAAACCGTCATCACCGAGGAAGGCCTGATCACGGTCAAAACCCTGCTGCGCAAAACCGCCACTAAAAACACCGCCGTGGCTTGCCATTGGCTCAGGTCGCGGAGCCGGAGCGAATTGGTTTGGATTGTGGGGAATCGGCGGTGTTTTAATGCGGAAGGGATAGTGCCGGTGAATCGCAGCCAAAAGACCTTGCCCGCGTTCCAGCCGGAACACCAATGGATATACTTGCCGTTGATCAAGGCGTTGGCGGTCATGACGGCGCTGCTGCATGACTGGGGTAAGGCGACGCAGTGTTTCCAGCACAAATTGCAATCCAAGCAGCCGCCCGACCCATTGCGCCACGAGTGGGTATCGCTACTGTTGTTTCGGGCGTTGATTCAAGATGCCGACAATGACATTACTTGGTTGCAGAGGCTGGCCGAGGGTGTTTGGGATGAAACACCACTCATGTCGGCGGCCGGCCAAAACGTAAAAAAGCCGTTGCAAAAACTACCGGATGGTGCTGGATTGTTGGCTTGGCTGATCGTCACGCATCACAAATTGCCGGATTTGACTTGGGATGAAGCCAAAAAGTGGCGGGGCGAGCCGGTTGAGACATTACAACAAGCCCTGGACATCATCACCGCCGACTGGGGTTATCGCAACAACAGCGAAGCGGACCGGTTGCAACAATGCTTTCAATTCCCGCAAGGCTTGCTAAAACAATCGCAACCCTGGCTTGATCAACTGCAAACCGCCGCCAACAAGCTGTTGAAGTGCCTGCCGTTGCTGGAACAGGTCATGCAAAATGGTGGCTATCGTTGGGTGTTGCATTTTGCCCGGCTCAGTTTGATGTTGGGCGATCATCAATATTCTTCGCAAGCCACCGATCCGCAATGGCGGCAAACGGTTGCGTTGTATGCCAATACCGATGCCGACGGCCAGCCCAAACAATGGTTGGACGAACATCTGGTCAAGGTCGCGCAATGCTCGGCCACGTTGGCGCGGCGCCTGCCGCGTCTTGAAAGCGAACCGCCATCCGCTTACGACTTAAAAAAGCTTCAGCAAAAAAGCAGCGATTCGCGCTTTCGTTGGCAGGATCAAGCCGTTGCAGCGATTCAGCGTTGGCGAACGGGGTGCGTCCAAACCGCGCCGCGCTTCGGCTTTTTTGCGGTCAATATGGCAAGCACCGGTTCCGGCAAAACCTTGGCCAACGCCAAAATCATGCGGGCGTTATCGCCGGACGGCGATAGCCTGCGTTACGTGCTTGCCTTGGGATTACGCACGTTAACCCTGCAAACCGGCGATGAATACCGCGAACGCATCGGGCTGGATAACGGCGAATTGGCTGTGATGATCGGCTCGCAAGCGGTCCGCGATTTGCACCGCCAAACACAAGAAGATTCGTCACTGGGTTCCGAATCGGCTGCATCGGTAGGCGAGGATAACGACATCGATTTCGATATTCCCGAGCAGGCGCTCAGTGTGCTCGGCACCTTGTGGACCAATCGCGCCGGCCAGGTCGATAGCCGAAAACAAAAGCTGTTGTATGCACCGGTAATTGCCTGCACCATCGATCATTTGATGGCCGCTACCGAAACCGCGCGCGGCGGCCGGCACATCCTGCCGAGTTTGCGTTTATTGTCGTCGGATTTGGTGATCGACGAAATCGACGATTTCGATAGCGACGACCTGGTGGCAATTGGCCGCTTGATTCATTTGGCCGCCATGCTGGGTTGTAAAGTGATGATCTCGTCGGCCACCATTACCCCGGCTTTGGCCGAAGGCTATTTCAATGCCTATCAAGCCGGCTGGCGCTTGTTCGCCGCGGCTCGCGAAGCCAAACCGGCTATCGGTTGCGCTTGGTTCGACGAGAACGACAACCGGGTTGCCGCGTTTCCGCTTGATGCTATCGAAACCTACCGCGCCGAGCATCAAGCCTTCATCGCCAAGCGTTGTACGTTTTTACAAAACACCAAACTTAATCCGCCCAGACGCATAGGCGAACTGATTGGACTCGCCAAGCCAGAGGCCGGAGCCAACGATATTGAGACGGCTTATTTTTCGAACATTCAGGCTGCTGTCATCCGCCAACATCGGCGCCACGCCTCGGCGGCCCCTCACAACGGCAAGCGTGTTTCGTTCGGCGTGGTGCGGATGGCCAATATTCCACCGTGCATCGCGCTGACACGCTACTTGGCGCATTCGACCGACTGGCCGGCCGATGTGGACATCCGCATCATGGCCTACCACAGTCAGCAAGTGTTGCTGTTGCGACACAGCCAGGAGAAGCATCTGGATCAAGTCCTCAAACGCGTTGAACCGGCAGCGGTTTACGAAAACCCAGCGATACGTCGGCATGTCGGCGCGTGCCAAGCCGAAAATTTGATTTTCATCCTGGTTGCCACACCGGTCGAGGAAGTCGGGCGCGATCACGACTTTGATTGGGCGGTGGTCGAGCCGTCGTCCTACCGCTCCATCATCCAGTTGGCCGGGCGAGTATTGCGGCATCGCCAACAGCTCCCGGATGCGCCGAATATTGGCTTGTTGCAATACAACCTGAAGGCGCTGAAACAGGCTGACGATGTGCCGGCGTTTCGCCGGCCAGGCTTCGAATCCACGGAAAACATGCTGCAAAGCCACGATTTATCCAGGCTGATTCCGTCCGAGCAGTTGGCGGCCATCAACGCGATTCCGCGCATCCGTCAATCCCAAGAATTACAGCTAACCGCCAATTTGGCCGATCTGGAACACCATTTCATCCGGCAATTGCTGAACGATTATTCCGCGACAGGGCCGGAAGCATTGCAAGGCTGGCTGAGCGGCCATTGGTGGCTGACGGCCTTGCCGCAACGGCTGAAGCCGTTTCGCCGGCAAGACCCGCAACAAACCCTGTTCGATGTGCCGGACCAAGACGGTGAGTTTCGATTTGTCGAAAAACTTCCTCAAGGTGGTATCAATCCGATCGAGAATAGTTACAAAATCCAGCGCGTTGCGCTAACTTCACTGGAGCAACAGCGTTGGTGGCTATGGCATGACTATTCCGAGTTATTGGAGGAACAGGCGGAACGCCACGGCTGGAGTCGTGAATATGCCGCGCTGTATTACGGCGAAATCAATGTGCGGATCAGCGATACCGACCGGCAACGGCAAACGCAGTTTAATTATTGCGAACAACTAGGGATTTGGCGGGATGGCGGCGACTAAATTGCTTTTCTGATCGCCGAGAACGGCAACACCAAACGATTCGGCGTGGCATTCAAGCGTCTGAAACCGAACTTTTGGTAAAACTCGGCGGCGCGTTCATGTTTGGCGTCGACGATCATGCCGAAGATGCCGATTTTTTCGGCGGCCTCGTTCGTGGTTTTAAAGGCATGCATGATCAGTGCATCGCCATACCCCTGGCCTTGAAACTGTTTATCTACTGCCAGGCGGCCCAGCAAAATGAACGGCAATTCCCGGTAAGCCGTAACTCTGGTTGCATCGGGCAATTCGTCGCGGTTCACCGAACACGCGCTGATCGAGTAATAGCCGACGATGCGTTGCGTATCGGCCAACACATAGACCCGGCTCAGGTCGCGGCTTTGGTCCTGTTGCGCAAATTGGCGCAAATAGCGGTTTAAAACGCTGTCGCCGCAATCGAAGTTTTGCCGGTCGTGAAGCTTGGGTTGCAATAACTCAAACTTCATCGCCGACGATGCGGTTATAGGTTTGCAGCGCTTTTTTCATCCGCTCGGTCGGTTCCGGAGGGTGGTCCAACAGCTCGAAAAACATGTGCCAGTCCTCCTGGCTGAATCGGGTTTGTTGATGCTCGGCGATTATGGCTTCCGCCTTTTCCCGAACGCTCTGCCGAATGAATTTGCTTTTGTCCAGGCCAACGTATTGGCGCGCTTGTTCCAGCATTTGCAGGGTTGCCAAGTCCATACGAACTTTTAGGACGTCTTGTTTGCCGTTTTCGATAGGCATAATCCTCTCCCGATAAAGTACTCATTGTACCCACAATTTTATTAACTTTAGGGTACAAATTGAATATTGATAGGTTCTAGCTTAAACTCTGCTGCGCCATAACTCATCAAGGATATTAAAAATGATGGACCCGGCTTTGCAACAATTTTTATCCGAACGGCTGAAGAAGAAAACTTCATCTGCGCCAAACGAAGCGGAATTACAGCAAGAACTGAATGACTGGTTACCGACGGCGGTAACTAAAACCCATAAGCTGTTTCGCGTGACCCACCCCGTCAAATTCAGCCATCCCGACGTCAAAAATACCAGCGAAATTCGTGTAAGCGCCGAACGCAAACCAGACGGTTTTCTGCGCAGCGGCAATGTCGCGGTCGAGCCGGACATGGTGTTCGATACCGCCGCCAACATTCCGATTTTGAAATTTTTGAGTCTGAAATTGGCGGATGGCCTATCCATTTTGGCCCATCTCGAAAACGACAGCGACCTGGTCAAGCAACAGCTCGAACTGCCGTCGCTACCCTATACGGACATTCGGCAGGGTCTATTGCAGATCAATCAATTACCGGATAGGACAAGCACTTCGGACAAGATCAAACAAGTCTATTTCCCGGTGGACGGCGGCTACCATTTGCTATCGCTACTGACGCCGTCCGGCCTGATGTTTAAGCTCAAGGAACGAATCAACTCGATCCGCTTTGCCGAAACCACCAAGCAGGCTCGCGAAGCCCGACGCAATCAACAGCATCACGACACGGGTTACCAGGAATTCTATGGCTTGACCGAAATCGGCTTTGGCGGCACCAAGCCGCAAAACATCAGCGTGCTGAACAACCAAAACGGCGGAACCGCCTATCTGTTGCCGTCTTTGCCGCCGCCGCTCACGCTAAACAAGCTGCAGCCACCGAAGACCGATTTTTTTCTCCAAAGCGTATACGCCAAGCATTTCCTGGAAAAGTTTCAGGCCTTGCATGCCTTGTTCCAAGACAACGTACCTGCCAACATCCACGTGCGGGAAGGCCGCGACTATTGGTTGTTGCAAATCGCCGAGCAGGTGATGGAAACCGTTTGGGCGTTGCGCGAACTGCCTGGCGGTTGGTCGGAACACGGACAACTGCCTCCGACGCAGAAAATCTGGCTGGATCAAGACCATGCAGAACAACGCGAGCAAGCCGACGATTGGCTGGACGCCGTAATCGTCGCCTTGGCCGATTGGTTGGCGATTACCTATAAACACGCCATCGGCGAGCGCCAGGCCAAAGCCTTGGGAGATGCCGAGCTCAAACATTTTCGGCAATTATTGGACGACCATCGGGAGGTCTTGCGATGAACCGCATTTTGTTGATTCCGCGCTTGCGCATCCACAACGCCAATGCCTTGTCCAGCCCGTATACCATCGGTTTTCCGGCGTTGACGGCCTGGTTGGGCGGCGTGCATGCCTTGCAACGCAAACTTAATGCCGACGGCTTGCCGCAGCTCAGTTTTTCGCGCACGGCGGTTGCCTGCCACCGCATCGATTTACAGACCTACAAACATGCCGGCGATTATCTGTATTCCATCGTCGGCACCGGCAATCCGCTCGATAAAAGCGGCGACCGTCCGTCGTTCATAGAAGAAGCCCGCTGCCACCTCGACGTCAGTCTGGCGATAGAAACTCAGGGCATAGGCAAAGCCCATGAAGACGAATTCCTGGCCGCCGTCAACCGCCATCTACCCAAACTAAAATGGGCGGGCGGCGACAGCCTCGGCTATAAAGTGCCGCAGTGGCTGGCACTAGCCGGCGACAGTGAATTGGCCAATCTGACCCGAAAACTGATGCCGAGCTACGTGTTGAAACAGCGCCGCGACCTGATGGCGCAAGCCATGGCCGAAGGCCAGGATGCCATCGACGCGTTGCTGGATTATCTGGCGGTTCACTACCAAAGCCGCACCGACGATGACGGCCATGTGTCCTGGACGGCCGAGCGTAAAGCCAAGGGCTGGATCGTGCCGATTGCAGCCGGTTTTCATGGCGTCAGCGCATTGGGCCACGCCGAACACCAGCGCGATCAAATTACGCCGCATCGGTTTGCCGAAAGCCTGGTCACTTTGGGCGAATTCGTCATGCCGCATCGGCTGAAACGCCTGGACGACCTGCTTTGGCGCAGCCGCTACGATGCAGACAACTATCTGTATCTCATCGAACAACACTCCCGCAACGCTTAATAGCAAGGAAAATCACCATGGCAAAAACAGACAAATTAGCCACCGCTTCGGTACTGGCCTTCGAGAAAAAACTGGTGCCCTCGGATGGACGGCTTTACGGCACCCAGTGGGATAAGCGCGATGAATCGGCGACAGTGCTCAAGCTGCAAGAAAAATCGGTGCGCGGCACCATTTCCAACCGAATTACGAAAGAAGCTGACAAAGATCCTATCAAGTTGAATGCAAAAATCGAAAAGCCCAACCTGCAAACCGTGGACAGTTGTGCTTTAGGTAGCGAACAAGACACGTTGAAACTCAGCTTTACCCTGAAAGTGCTGAGTGGCGTCCAACAGCCTTCCGCCTGCAACAGCGCGGAATTCGCCGCCAGCTACAAGCAGGCCGCCGATGCTTACATCCAAGCCGAAGGTTTTAAAGAACTGGCTAAGCGCTACGCTGCCAACCTCGCCAACGGCCGCTTCCTATGGCGTAACCGGGTTGGCGCGGAAAATATCGAAGTACGGGTGTGGGTCTGTAACGAAGGCGAACAGCGCGATTGGACCTTCAATGCCAAAACTTTCAGCGTCCGCGACTTCGACAACTTGCCGGCTGGCGTGTTGGAACTTGCCGATCTGATCGCCGATGCGTTGAGCGGCCGCCGCGAATTTTTGATGCTGTCGGTTACGGCCTATGCCCAAGTCGGTTTGGCGCAAGATGTTTACCCCAGCGAAGAACTGGTGCTGGACAAAAGCAACAGCAAATCCAAAAAAAGCAAAATCCTCTATCACATCGACGGCCACGCCGGCATGCACTCGCAAAAAATCGGCAACGCTTTGCGCAGCATCGACACCTGGTATCCGGTGGATGAAGACAGCCCTTACATCGGGCCAATCGCCATCGAACCCTACGGCGCGGTCACCAACTTGGGCAAGGCTTTTAGAACCCCCAAAGCCAAGGTCGATTTTTACACCTTGTTCGATAGTTTCGCCCGAGGCGGTTCGCTAAGCCAGACCGAACAGCATTACGTGATGGCGGTATTGGTGCGCGGCGGCGTGTTCGGCGAAAGCGGCAAGGATTGAGCCATGCGCTTTTATTTGGAAATCACCTTGCTGCCCAATCCCGAAGTCGGGCTGAATTTTCTGTGGTCCAAAGTATTCCAGCAGCTCCATCTGGGCTTTGTAGAGATGCTGGATGCGGATAAACGCGGCGCTATTGGTGTCGGTTTTCCCAAACACAGCGCGGATGGTAAGCGCCTGGGGTTGGGCGACAAATGCCGCCTGTTCGCCGAGGATGAAACTACGCTGGAACGCTTCGCCGCGCCGCAGCGTTTGGCGCGGCTGAGCGACTACGTGCATTGCACCGGCATCCGACCGGTGCCGGACAAGCTGCTCGGGTATGCGGTTTACCGGCGGGTGCAGCCCAAAACCAATCCCGAACGTCTGGCCCGGCGCTACGCCAAGCGTCACGGCGTCGATTTGGCGACCGCGTTGAACATGACGGTGGAACTGAGGGCGGCGGGCGGGAACCCGGCTTACCCGCTATCGTTCCGCTATTGCGACATGCTCAAGCCTTCTGTGGCCTTGCCTTTCATTCGCTTGCAAAGCTTGAGCGGCGGTCAAACCTTTTGTTTGTGGATCAGCAAAACCGCAACCGCCGATCCGGTGGTAGGCAGTTTTAGTGCCTATGGCCTGAGCAGCGTTGCCACCATACCGGAATTTTGACCCAATTTTTTTTGCTCTTTAACAATGTTTACTAAATCAGCCGGTTACGGCCGGGGCTCTTGCGGATGGTGATAATGGCTTTATCCATTCGCAACCCTTGCCGCAACCGGCTTCCCGTTTATTTATAATCAGTCCGCCGCCGCACAGGCGGCTTAGAAATTGTACAGATAGCCGTAGCGGTTGCGGGCTTCGTCCGCCGCCGCACAGGCGGCTTAGAAAGCGATCGTGAATATTCCGGCAACGTTTTACTCGTCCGCCGCCGCACAGGCGGCTTAGAAAAATAAAGCTTGCCGTTGGGCTTTGGGTTAGTCGTCCGCCGCCGCACAGGCGGCTTAGAAATAGATATTCCTTTAGAGAACATTGAAGAGGCCGTCCGCCGCCGCACAGGCGGCTTAGAAAAGGATGTAATCGACGCGGGACTATCCCTAGATGTCCGCCGCCGCACAGGCGGCTTAGAAAGTAAAGACGCCATGTCCACAGATACCGGAACCGTCCGCCGCCGCACAGGCGGCTTAGAAATGATAGTTCCCACTAATGACACCAAGAGGCCGGTCCGCCGCCGCACAGGCGGCTTAGAAAACACGTCGATGGCTTGCGCACCCGCTTCACTAGTCCGCCGCCGCACAGGCGGCTTAGAAATATTGCTAAAACAGGGTCGATGCTGTTATCGCGTCCGCCGCCGCACAGGCGGCTTAGAAAATCGGCCAGTTGTACCGGATTTTGACGATATCGTCCGCCGCCGCACAGGCGGCTTAGAAAGTGTATTCGCCGTTGGGTTTTAGCGCTTCAAAGTCCGCCGCCGCACAGGCGGCTTAGAAAAACCAGCATCAGCCCATCCAGCAAGAAAATGAGTCCGCCGCCGCACAGGCGGCTTAGAAAGTAGGTATAGCCGCTTGGCATTGTCGGGCTGGGTCCGCCGCCGCACAGGCGGCTTAGAAAAAAATAACCGGGGCGACCATATCTCAGGTTGAGTCCGCCGCCGCACAGGCGGCTTAGAAATGATAAATGTTGGCGTACTTGACCCGGCAGCAGTCCGCCGCCGCACAGGCGGCTTAGAAATGGCACATACCGGAGGACTTGCGCCGGTTTAAGTCCGCCGCCGCACAGGCGGCTTAGAAATTTGTGTTTGCCGCGAGGGCCAGAAGGGCGGAGTCCGCCGCCGCACAGGCGGCTTAGAAAATCGCCATTCGAACTCGATCCGCCCCCGTTGCGTCCGCCGCCGCACAGGCGGCTTAGAAAATCACAAGCCAATGCGGAGGAACACGCGATTAGTCCGCCGCCGCACAGGCGGCTTAGAAAAACATACACCCGGTTGCCGGCGCTCGGGGTAAGTCCGCCGCCGCACAGGCGGCTTAGAAATTTTTCCGATTCGACGTGTGGATCGAACGTCGGTCCGCCGCCGCACAGGCGGCTTAGAAAAAGTGAGGGAGCACGCGAGAACCCGCTGGCTAGTCCGCCGCCGCACAGGCGGCTTAGAAAACCGGAAACTGGGAGCGCAGTGACGGCCTGACGTCCGCCGCCGCACAGGCGGCTTAGAAAAGACATCTGGCAACCGCAAGCCTGGTCGATTTGTCCGCCGCCGCACAGGCGGCTTAGAAAAGGATTCTTCGGCGCGGCGTTCGACCAGGTAAGTCCGCCGCCGCACAGGCGGCTTAGAAAAGATCGGGAAGCTGCCGGCGCTGGAAATCTCCGTCCGCCGCCGCACAGGTGGCTTAGAAACAATGACCGCCGCCGTCGCTGGCATCGGTTGAAGTCCGCCGCCGTATAGGCGGTTTAGAAAAACTGATTTCTCTCCTCTGGCCAAATAATTGAGTTCGCCGCCTTACAGGTGGCTTTTTAAAATGGCCCGGTTAGAGATAGTTACACCTGGCAGGGAGCATAGTCGGCGGACAATATTTGCTAACCTCCGCCCAAGGTGTATGCTGATACTGCAAGACGTTAAGTAAAGCTATTTTAATTATCGTAACCTCACTCATTTGATATGCTAAGACTGAGTACGAATAAGTCCGCTGCCCTAAGAACTCGCACACGTAAAATCGATGACGGCCGCATTGCTTGCCCGCATTGCCATCGAAGAATTGTGCCGTATGTGTATTTTTCATACGGCGTGGCCATGCATTCAGTCTGCAAGTTGTGTGGAGGGACTGTTCAGGTTTTCAAAGTCCATAAATCGGTGACATTACCAGGGCTCCTCTTACGTATATTGCTCTTTCTCACTGGGTTAGTGGCCCTTGACTCATGTATAAATTCTCAGGTAAACGCTAAGCGCTATAGTACCAGCGCGACAACGCCAGCCTCTACACGGTTTTAGGGCTGACAAAAGTTACGGGATATTAGCCCAACACGTCACGCACGTATTTCTGCGTCTCTTTAAATGGCGGTACACCATTATGTTTATCGACATTGCCCTCCCCCGAGTTATACGCCGCTACTGCTAGTTCTAAATTGCCGTCATAACGGTCAAGCAAAAAGCGCATATATTGCCCTGCGCCATCAATGGCTTGCTCTGGATTATTCGGATCTTTAACGCCAAACCGCCCCGCCGTGTCCGGCATCAACTGCATGATGCCTTGCGCACCCTTTCGTGACCGTGCATCATTATCGAACGCCGACTCAGCGGACGCCATCTTGCTTAAAATCCCGGCAGGCAGCCCGTATCGGCTTTCCACTTGATCGAAAATCGGCTGCAACGGCTTCGGCACCTCTACTGATCCAGCACTATTGTTTTTTTTTACGGCGTCGTTGTAATTACCAATCGAGTGAGCGAGATCCGGTCTATTCTGTGTCGCAGCGCGATTGAGCAATTTAGCGATGTCATCACCAACTATCTGGCCATGTTCAGCAACTAATTTTTCTCGCGCGGCTGTTGTCCCGAAACCGTCGCTCAGGCCGTAATCCGCTGTTTGTATGCCGCTGAATGTTTCTGTCAAAGCAGCTTTGTAGTACTCGAGCTGGCTCGGTGTAAGCTGATGGGCAATCTCGTTACCCTTCATATCCCGCCAGGCTTCCACCGCTTGAGCACCCGCTTCGCCTGATTCATTGAAAGCCTTTTCAGCAGCATTCCAATAGCTATCGCCTTGATTTATGTACGCCGACATGCTTTCAAAGAATGAATTCGCACCTACGTAGGCCGAACTACCGACTTTTTCAACGTAATTTCTAGCACTATAAAGAGTCCCAGCTACTCCATCGTAATTCATCTCACCAACCGATTTTTCGCCTCTGGCGAGATGCGCAATCTCTTTGGCAAAGTATTCAGCCTTAGCCCCCGCCATTTCTGAAAATTCAGATCGGGTACCGGCATTGAGTTCGCTTGTTTCTTTGTCGTGAAACCGGTCGACGCTTTCGTCGCCGTTGTGCACTTCATTCCCGATTTCGCTTATCCGTGCATTCACCTGATCCGGCAAATTGCCGGCCGCCGCGCGTGGGTCAACCACGCTGGCGCGATCAAATTCCGCACGTGCCTGGCCGTGCTTGGGCGCATCGGCTCGAAGACCCGCGTTCTTGTTCGGGTCGGCTATCTCGCCGGTTTTCGCTGCGAACGAGTCGCGCAGCAATTCGAACCCTGCCGTTTTTGCCTGTTGCGATTCGCTTGGATTCATAGATCTGAATCTCGCCGGCGAATGTCCTGTCAACAACGACATGCCGGCCGCCGCGTAGGCCTGGTTTTTATCGGTAATTAAACCAGAGGATCTCCAGTCACTGGCGAGTGTCTGTGCATCGCCGCTTAACCCAAACCGCGTTAACTCATTATTCAGGCGGCTCATTAAACCGGGTTTTGTACTGATCGCCTGTCCGGATTCCAATGCGCCGAATTGGGCGTTCGTGCCGAGGCGGCTTTGCATCGACGCCGTGGCGCTATAGGCTTCCGAAGCGGACAACACATCATTGGCAGACGATTGCAAACTTTGTAGTGTTTGGTTGTTAAGACCCAGCGACACAACTTCGCGGGTACCGGACTGCGCATCGGTTGCCACGCTGCGAGCTAAGTCAGTTTGAAATCCCGCATCTTCGGTCAAGCGCGTGGCCATATCGTGGGCGATTTCGTTCGAACGTTGGCTGTTTAAGCCGAATTGGCTTTGGAGTCGATCACTGATATTGGCTTGTAGCATGTCCTTCCTGGAGCCACCGTTAGAATTACTCTGGGTTCCATCGCCATCTTTTCCATCAACCTCTTTTCTTTCCAGTCCGCTGCCCAGAGCCACGGCGCCTGACAAGACGGAAGCCATTTGATCCGAGGTCATATCGGTATCGCTATAGCGCTGTGCGTATGATGACCCTTCGCTGCGCATCAGCTTGTCGGTTTCCGACGAACTGCTGTTTAGCCGGCGAGAAAATGATTGTCCTGTCGAGGCGTCGCGATTCGAGGCAAAACTGTTGCCCGCCGAATTCGCCAGTGAACTCATAAATTGAGCACCGGCCTGGCGCATATAGTTCGATGACGACGAGACGGCTTCGGAAGCCTCGCGAGACACATTGAAGGTCGGCAGCACATTTTCCGCGCCGGTTCGGTGGGTGCCTTTCAGCGGAGAGTGTTGATAGGCCGACTGATTGGCAAACACCGGGGCCGTCGCCAACACGGCAGGCGATCCTGCGCGCTCGTCGATATAATCTCCGCTCTGCATGCGGCCCATGAAATGCGTGGCGGTGACCGAGCCGCCGTAGACCAGCATCAAGGCGATCGCCGGCGTCGAAGACGCCAGCATGCCGCCGATTGCCACCCAATCTTGCAACACCATATCCATTTGGTAAATCCCTTCGATCGAGGGAATATTGAAGCCTTGCGCATCCAGGGCGTCCATTTTTCCGAGAGCCGACATGGTGATGTACAAATTGATGACCGCCATGATCGGCATCCACAGTTGGATCCATAACAGCATTTTGAAGTACTGGCCAACCATCGAAATCCCGGCAGACCCCAGCATGACGGCGAAGACCATGAGCGGGGTAATGGCGTAACTGAGACCCTCTATCCAGGTCATCATCGGCCGGACGATCCGGGTAAACAGCGTCTGTTCTGCGGCCCATTGCATGTTGCGTTGCTGGATGGATTGATGGACCATGGCCGCTTTGTTCCACTTCAAGCCATCTTCGTAGCGCCCGACGATACCTTTTTCGAACATTGGCA
Source organism: Methylomonas sp. PHL2-19 (assembly GCF_059331595.1). Classification (NCBI taxonomy): domain Bacteria; kingdom Pseudomonadati; phylum Pseudomonadota; class Gammaproteobacteria; order Methylococcales; family Methylococcaceae; genus Methylomonas; species Methylomonas sp. PHL2-19. The sequence goes on along the minus strand of NZ_CP196842.1, from coordinate 74,106 downwards.
CGATCAGGCTCGCCAGCATGTAATCGTTCGCACTGATAGTGCTATTGGACAAGGCCGTTAACGCATCGCTGATCCGCGTGGACACGTCCTCCGACCTTGCGAGATTCAAAGTTTGCTGCAGTAAGTCTTCTAAACCGGTAATGCCATACTTGGTAATGTAATCATCCAGCGCCGCATAGGCATCGGTACAGGTCAAGACAGTCGGACCGGCGCCCAAGTAGACTTCTGTGGTGTAGATTTTGGAATTGAAACGTATCGCCGTCATCACGCTCGCCGTACGCATGATCGCGTCTAACGTGGTCTGATTTAAATCGACCCCGGTTAACGTACATTCTTTTACGTAATTGACGAACGAAGCTTCCAGATCGACCTTGGCACTCGGTGAATTGGCTTTTCCCAGAGTTATCCGTGATAACAGGTTTTTTCGGACAGCAATTAAGGTATTGAGCGGATCCGCGAACCCGTGTTCAGTCATGCTCGGTACCGAAAATCCTTGCTCGAACAAACGCGTCAAGCGGTAACCCATATTGGACAGGATGGAACCCGCTACCGCCGGCCCAAACGGCACATTGTTGACCACAACCACGTTACCAGAATAGGCGTCTTCAACCTTGACGACTACACCCGGCGCAAAGAGCGCGGTATAAATCAGCATAGAAGCAAAGACATCCTGATAGCGAATGCCACTCGCATTGAATTGGGTCAAACCTCGCAGCATCACCATCGTCACTCCCAGTGATGCGCCGACTGCAGCAGCCCCTTTGTAATCGTCGGTTAAAGAAATCATGGCGATCGCATTCAGTATCGCTGCGAGGAACTGGGAGTCTCCAATCGAAAATATTTCGTAAATCACTTGGTTTCCTCCTGAGTGGGATAATTGGCGGCGCTAGCGCCGGTTTGATCGAATGCTGCGTAGTTACGGGTTGGAGTGGCTTTCATGATGTTCGAATAAAAATCGACCACGGCTTTGATATTGCCGTATCGCATCGCCAATTCAGTGGAATCGTCTTCGATTTGTTGCCTAGCCACGCTTAAGGTATCGGCCAATTTCGCGGCGTACGCGCTATCTTCAAGTGAGGAAGCATAGCGGGCGGCATCGTATAAGTTCTGGACCATCGCTTGTGCTAACTCCAGCGCGATTGCTGGCGCCGCATCTTCCGCAAACAATCTGGCCATACCGTAATCCTGTCTGGCCATGTTCCGGATCATCGCGGCGACGGCCCCTGGTACCAACTCCATAAATGCCATTTCATCCGGAGTTAAGTCGCCGGTATTGGTGCCGAATTTGTAAACCAAACCCGGTTTGACGCTATTACCAATCAACAAGTCGGACACTCGTTTACGCAGCCCGACTAAGGTCACGTCTTTAATGACCGGATTCAAACAACCGTCGATTTCGGTCGTATCGCAATCGTAGATTTTGACTTTGCTATAACTGCCGCTACCCGAACCGTTTAACAGCTCTTTCATCCCGATAATGCCGTTTAACACAACGACAGGATTGGTATCTCCCTGTCCATCGCTGGCCGCCGTGGGCTCATTAACAATGACCGTGCCGCTGATGCTCATCATCGCTTCGAGTAAATCCAAACCGCCAAATTGGAACCAGTTTTTCGCGTTTTTCTCGTTTAAAGCTCGCCACACCAGGTTCCCCTGAATAATCTTCTTCATTTCGGTAGGCGCGTTGTTGGAGACTTGTTTAGTCGGGTCGCCTTGTGTCGAAGTGTTGGTCAGCGCCCCGAAGACATCGGTAACCCCCTTGGAAAAGGAGATTTTCGATTTCTTCATATTCTCGGTGACCGATGCCGGTAACAAGCTGGTGGCATCGTTCACAATGCCTTGAGCCAATTGACAGGAATTCGAGAACATTTGATTAAGGTCCTGGATCCGTTTTTGCAGGCCGGACATAAGAACTCCGCACTGATTACACATCGCGTCGATAGCCAATTGAAAGGCGTATCCCGTTGCGTTGGCAGCGACAGAGCGCATCAAGGTAATGAACTGGTCCTTATTAATGAAAGAAAAGCTGCCACCGAATAAATCGATACCCCCGCATCCGGCGCTAAACGAAGGGGGTTGAAAGGAAACCAAGTTAGTTTCCACAATCTTATTACGGGAGACTACGGATCCACCTGTAATGACCCCTCGCCTCTGGCCTAGGTGTGCGGTTGGCGTCGTGACGTTGGTCATCGTGCCGAACATCGCGTCCATTTCCTGTTGCAAGTCAGCAAACCCACTGGCCGGCAGCACTAGCATCCACGCCAGAACGATGATTCGAGTAATACGCAAGTGCCCCATAACAGCTCCTAGTAGGCTAATGAATAGAAACGGTTAAGGCAGCACGGGTTGCGCGCGCAATGCCTCAACCAATCGGCCAGGATCGTTCATTACCGGCTCGGTCAATGTCCCCGCCTCCGGAATCATAAAAGTTGAATCTGTCACCCCGCGCGCCGTGCTAAACAGCCGGTCCGATATCCACCCGGCATTCTTGGCCGACAGCAATACCCTAGAGGTCAAATCGTCCAGCGACACAACGCCTTGGGCAATCGGCAAGATTTCGTTTGGGGGCTTCATTAAGAACAAAGCCGGAGTAGACATCACGCCTAACGCCTTTGCCTGTCCAGTATCCGATCTGAATTGCTTATAGAATCCCGACGGCATCGGCTTGCCATCCAAAGACACCGGATAAATTTTGAAACCGAAACGCTGCTCCAACACCGTTAACAAGGGCGCTTGCGCTTCGCAAAAATGGCAATCCGAACGAAAAAAAAACAAAAGGCCAGCTTGTTTGGATATCGTCGACATGGCCTGTTCATTCGCCTGTGTCGCCATTTGATTGGCGGCATTGGATGCAAACGTGGCCAGCGGCCGCCGGTTATTCTCGTCCAGCCGCGGATCGCTCATAACTACTCGTTGCGCCACAGTGGCAAACTTCTGGGCTTTATCCATCATTACCCGTTGCAAGTAGTAGTAAGCCGCCACGTTCTTTTCAGTGGGGTTATCGACGGCGGCGTCCTTGTAGTGTTCGAGATTTTTTCTAAACCATTCAGCAGAGAGGTATTCGGGCGGCCGAGGGGGTTCAGAGGGAGGATTTGGATTTGATGAAATCTTTTCCTCTGTCTGAGGCGGACTGGGAGTTTGCTCTATACTAGTGTCAGGAGTTGTTTCACGCCAAAACCATCCCCGCTGTTTGTCCAGAAAAAAAGACGGCTCTCCCCCATCGGATCGAGCCGTCAACGGGAGCAGCAGGCACAGCAATAGGAGCAGACATGGATTCATGGTTTCATTATCTCGTTTTTAAAAATTCAAACCCGCTGGCTAAATGCCTCTGAAATTCACCTACTCAGGCCCCCTGGCTGTTTCAATCCCTTTTCAACGAGTACCTTGATGATCGATAACATGGAAATTTCTATTTCGAAAGATGAATACAGGTTATTACTGGAGTTTTTGTTCTTGGCTGACAGGTGCGTGCTCAGTGCAGAACGGAAGAACCTCAAGTCCACCGAGCCTTATCGCGCGCTGATCGAAAAAATCTTGAGCTACGCCGAACGGTTCCAATGTGCCGATTTGGTCGTCGATATCCCCGGACTCCCACACCGAATGGTGTCCGACTCCTTAGAATCAAAACTCATTTACAAAATCTTCAGCGAGTCGTTAAATGAGGATCAATTCTGGTTGAAACTCGCCCATGCTCTGGCGGTAAGAGACGTCGACGCCGAATTAGGCGCGATTCCTGCTCAACCCCAAAGCTCACCCGGACAAACCGAATTGGATGAAATGCGCCTGTTCAAGCTGGCCGAAAAACTCCTCGAATGGCGTAACGAATTGCTCCGGAACGGCCTCAGCCGCTTAGAGTTACGCGCTCCGACGGCATTCGACGTGGTGAGCCCAAAAGGCCGATCCGACATCAATTAAGCGCGGCAATCACCGACTTATCCACAAAATCTGTGGACAAGCTTGTGACAAATCAGTCAATCATCGGCAAACGCCCCCACAATTCAACCAGTTATAAAACTGTGTAATATTTGGGCAATCTCTCTGTCATCCCCTAGGTCATCGGCATAGCGGCAAGCATTGAGACCAGACCCATCACGGTGGATATCGCCGAAGTCGCGGTGGCCTGAATCTGGCTCAATTTACTGAACACATCGGCCGGCTGAGTGTAATCGACGATTTTCTGGAACTTCAGGATTTGTTCCGCCACGCTGCGGCGATCGCCCATACCGTCGACCAAGCCAAGTCCTAACGCGTCTTCTCCGCTCCAGACCATTCCCGTAAAGAGATTCGGATCGTCTTTCAACCGATTCCCGCGGTGCGTTTTCACCACCTCGATGAATTGGTGGTGTACGTGAGACAACATGGTTTGCAGCTGTTCGACGGCTTCGGGTTCCGGGTCGGAGAACATATCGCCGACGCCCTTGAATTTTCCAGCCGTATACAATCGGCGCTCAACGCCCAGTTTTTGCATGATGCCGGTAAATCCGAACGAGTCCATTCGCACGCCGATCGATCCGACCATACTGGCCCGATTGGCATAGATTTCATCGCCGGCCACTGCTACGTAGTATCCGCCGGAAGCGCCAAGGTCGCTGATCACGGACACTACTTTCTTATCCGGAAATTTTGTTTTCAGGCGTAGCACTTCATCGAAGATCATGCCGGCTTGTACCGGCGTCCCGCCGGGACTATTAATTTCCAGCATCACAGCTTTCGCCTGATTCTGCTCGAAGGCGGTGCGCAAGCTGGCAATCACGCTATCGGCATTGGTTTGGCCGTCCGGGGCGATTTCGCCGCTAATACGCACCATCGCGACATGGGGTTGATTCCGGTTAGTCAGAGACGACCAATTGGAGTAGACGGACAGTCCTAAAAAACTCAATACTGCCAATAGCGATAGCGTTCTAAATGCGGTATTGATGCGCTGGGTTTTGCGCATGACATCCGCGTTGCTTTTGACGATTTCTAGCAAGGCGTTTACGGTAGTCGAGTTTTCGGTCATTGTTTTCACTCCAGAATTTCATAGTCAATGGAATTTCGGATATCCACCCAATAGCTCGGCTGCGATATCGCGAATAATCGCCCTTTCCAGGCTGCGAGGTGTTGTCCTTCACTGAGACACCAAGCGAATAACCAATGGCCGTCGGCCGTCATGCCGCGCAAGACTTGACGAGCTTTCGGGTTATCCCACGCGGTTTGTCCCGCATCCTGAAACTGATTCGCGGGATCGAAGGTGGCCGGTACCGGTGGCGCCCGGCGGATTACCAGGCTGTGGGCGGTGGCCACGCTATCGTCTTTGTCCGTGGCACTTTGCAAAATTACCGGGTAACCTAAAATTTCGTCGCGCGCGGGATCGCGGGGCGCCGGTTCCATATCGGCGAGACGCAATACTGCCCACAACGGTTCGCCGCCACCCGTCAGGCTATACACCCGCCAGCGTACGTTTTTGTCATCGCCGCAGTTATCCTGGCACGTCGCCGTCAATCCGGCTTGCCGCACAGCGGTTTCGAAGCGGCGAATCATATCCAAGCGAGCAGTGACCGGGATGCTGAGTGAATTGGCATAGCTCTCGTCCATATACAAGCGGCCATACACTTTGTACAAGTCGGCCGGCTTTGCAGAGGGTGTTAACAGGCTCAGTGCCAATCCCGCCATTCCGATGCCAGTGCTGACGTCCATTCCGGCCGGGGACAACGGTGCGCCAGTGGCCACCGCCCCGACGAAACTGGCGTCTTCGGCCACATTCCGTATCGGATTGGACCCACCGGCTGGTATCGCAGCCATTGCCTCTTTGCGGGTCTTAAACTGCTTCACACTGAATTCTCTATACATCGAATTCTGCACATTGAGCCGCTCACTCCGACTGCCGAGTACGTCGCGAATTAGAAACGAAATTTGATGCGCTTCCTCAGTCGGCAGCACTTTACGGTGCGCCTCCGAAATCACAATGGGTCGGGAGGCCGGAGCGCACGCCGTCAAGGACAACACGATGGTGGCGGCTAGCGAGCGAACGATGGTTGATGTCATGGCAGTTTTCCTTAAGGTTTAGATGGAGCGAGACCTGGACCCATGGACCAGCCTTGCTCCTCCGCGTCTTGCCGGGTCTGATTCATGTCGATGCCTTGCAACCGTAGAACATTGCGGTCCGCCGTATTGCGACGGTCGCCCTTATAATTCAAATCGGAACTGGCGCCGGTCAACACGTCCAAATTGAGTTTTTCCGGGGTTTGCGCCGTCGGTAAGCGCCCGGTACTGGTGAGAATACCAATCCATTCGTCCAGATGAACCTTGCTCCAATCGACTTTTTGCAGTTCGCTGATTGCAATGCCTTCGCACTGGGGCGACTTAGGCGGTCCGAAGTCCTTGCCTAATTGCGGCCGGATTTGTTCCTGCAGTATTCTGGCCAACGGCGAGTTGAAACAACAATAGGCGTAGTTCTGTTGAACGCACATCCCCAGTATCTTGGAGCCGCAGTACTGTCCGACAAAACTACAGGCTTTCACGGCGTTTTTGGCCATCAATTCGTATTCTTTCTGCTCGCACTTGTAGATCATTTGCACGACCATGTTCAGAATTTGATAGATGGCGTAGGCAATCATGATGACGTTGAGCATCGTCCCGATATAAGCCGCCCCTCCCCCCAACTGGAGTTCAGCACCGGTACCTTGTAAATTACCGGCCGCATCTACTGCGGAGGAAGCCCCTTGACTACCTGCCACACTAAATAGCGCATTCGCTGCTTGTGGACCAAAAATATCAGCAGTCCAGGAAACCATTTTTTCCATAGCCATATTCCGCAATGAACTGACCACATCCAAATACGCGGTTTTGGTAAAGCTGGCCGTGCACTCGGAGCCAATGTTGTCGACAACGGAATCGAGTTCGGCCAATACGTTGTCCCAGGCCGTTTTAATGGGGGTATAAACCGCCTCACCGGCATCGATCAAAGGGTCACTTAATTTTTGCCATGCCCCGCGGATCGGGTTGGTATCATCCAACCGCATGATAATGTTGTGGGTTTTACTGACCTTGTACATCAGATCGATGTACTCGCCGATGCCGATGGAGGTCGGCGATTTACAGCAATCGATTTCACTGGTCAGATTGACTACTTTGCATGACCCTCCCTTGCCCTCGAAGACCTTGCAGGTGGTCACATCTTTCGGATCGCTACAGGTTTTATCCATCGCCGCTTGTTGTGCCGAATTCAACGCGGCCAAGGCATTGGTAAAATCCTTGCTTTGTGTGCGGGTAATATCAACACAATCTTCGCCCATACAGCGTACCGTTTCGCCGCAGTCCGGTTTCACGGACGCCGTCGCCTTTATCACGCCGAATTCCTTTCCGCAATCATAGGTATCCTGATACAGCCAGCACTTTCCGCTAGCGCCAATCGTCCCGTCGACGCACTCGGATCGGACGAAGGCGCAGCCGCGCGCTTCCAGGGTTGCGCAGGTCTCCGGCACCTGAGCTTCAATATCGCTGACGCACTGTTTAGTTCCGTCCGGCTTTGTCCAACACGGAATATCGTTGGAATTGCACGTCGCGGTCATGGTCGCTTTGGTGCAGGTTTCCGGAATATTTTTGAAAGGTGCGTCTTTGAAATTCGGTTCGCACACCCACATTTGCCCCACCGAAGTGGTGATGGCCATGCAATATTTGTCTCCGATCTTGATCCCGGCGTTGATATCACATGTGGTTTTCACGTTTTTGCAAATTCCGTCGTCCGCCGCCTTAATTAGGTTCTGGCAGGACTTGTCGTTCATGGTCCATTCGTCCCGAATAATAATTTTCAGCGGATCGTATTTCAGTCGGATTTGCGCAAAGGCTTCGCCGCATCCTGAGACCAACGCCTCCGCATTGAATTTCAGGATGGAATTCTTCCGGGCGTTGACAAAAGGTTCTGTCACATTGATGTTGGGATAGGCCTGCCAACTGGTCGACATTTCGCACTTGGGCGACGGTGCCCAGCCGTTGTAACCCGTCCAGACCAGCTGGTCATTGATATGAACCCGCATATAGTCATCCCATTGGGCATACAGGATGGTCGCGGAAATGATCGCTTCCGGATGCTTCACGATGTATTGGCTGGACACAGTGGGATGGGCGCAGCCGCCGTCGCACCAGTAGTTGTCACCCACGATGCCCACCCAAAGATCCACGCATCCGTCCCCACAGGATGCAATTTTGGTTTCGCCTTGGGCCGGTAGAATGACCGGCTCTAGCAGCACATCGTGACTGGCGACGCAGGTATTGGTAATGGGAGGGTTACGCCGACAGGTTTTGTAGTCCGGTTGCGTGCCTTTACCGGGGGTGAGTGTCGCCTTGACCTCCTTATTACAGTCGGTGAAATATTGCGAGAACAGATCATGGTTCTGCATGACATAATCCGTCGTTCCCCAGATGGGATCATCGAATAGATTGGGATGCGCCCGATTCGCCGACTTGATTAGAGTCCGGTACGCTTCGCCGGTATGGCTAGTTTGGCTTTCCATGCTCGTTTGCATGTCGTTGCCGGCTTTGATGGTCGCTGCGTTTTTGCCGTATAACTGGGTGAATGTCGTGGCGTTACCCGTTTCTGAATCCGGATACAATTCGCTGATCGGGACCGATACGTCCTTACCGGTATTGGGAAAAAGGACCAAGCTTTTTTGATCGGCGCTGAGTGTCGGCATTACAAACCCGCTGACGGCGCTTTCACCGGTCTGTTGTCCAATTTTGGCTGATTCGCTCATAGTGTCAGCGACCACCGCATGGGTCGGCACCCAAATCAACAACACCATCAAGAAATGGCAAATGGCTCGGGTAGATGTGCGCTCGGAAAATTCGATAGCCATCTTAAAATCCTATGCAACAGTCAGTCCATCGCCACAATATGTAGACGTGGTATTCGCCGGAACCGGGATAAGAATGGCCTGCTCCCCATAGCAAATCACTTTCGCCAATCGCATGTTTGCTCTGGGTATCGGCCACTGGGTAAAACATGGTGGTAGCGTATTGGGATTTCGGAATAAACGGGGAAATCGTCCCGCCGCAGACGTGATCATCGCCAACGGTTCTATGGGCCAGGCCGCGCCGATGCAGTGCGGCCGTAGCTCGTGTCATCAACAAACTGCTTTGACGCGGCGCAATGCCTTCACCGGGATGGGCGTGACCGGACAACGGATAGATGCCACCCCAGGCCCCGGCGCACCAGAACATTTCGTCAATCGGCCGGCCGGCGGACGCCGCAATAGCATCGAACGAACACGCCGCCAATGCCACTGGATTGGCAAATAATACGACCTCAGGATTGGTGAAGAATGCCAATTCATCATTGTTCCAGGTCGGATCCAGTTCCGAGACATACAGCAAATCGAAATCTTTGTATCCGTCGGCAAAGCACCGATCTTCCCAGAATAGATCGAGCATGACGTATATCGGGAATGCGTAATAGTGATAATTGAGGAAGACTATTTCATCAGTGTCGTATACAACAGGCGACGAACCACCCCACAATCGCACATTCGACTGATTGATTTTTGTGCCGCCGAGCGTCGGCGCGCACCAAGGATTCGGCACCAACTCCACGACCCTGGCCGGACCCCAATAGCCCATGGTCATACCCACTTCCGGGATAAGCTCTTTGCCGTCGCAAACGCAGTAGACATTACTGGCGGCGGACGACGGAACCAAATCGTCGCCCACGGATGAATCGCCGCTACCTTTTGATTGCGGCGCGCGAAAATCCAGCACACCGCCGGCCAGCCGAATCGGAAACAAACATCCCCAGCAGATATCGGTAATCAATTTCCCTGACCAGAGTTCCGCGTCCGGACATAGGGCGTCCGCAGCACGTGACTGGCCAGAACACAAACACGCACACAGCAATACAAGTTGCAACCACGTCGCTGGTTTAGTCATGGCCTGCCACCGCGATTTCTCTAACTTTGATGTGCATGCCGTCTTGTTCGACAACGCTGGGAACCGCTTCGAGATTAAAACGTTGCCGCACGTCGGCGGTGAGTAAGAACACCGATTGTCCCAACCGTTCTTCGAGCGCATTGAACGCCTGCCATCCTTGGTCCCGTTCCAACCCGGTAATCAAATACGTCACCGGACGGCCTGTTACCGCCTTTCCCTCGCGCTCAGCTGCCGCGACTTGATCGGGTTGCGTGGCATCGAAGACCACCAGACGCTGGGTAAAAGGCAGTTGACTCAGCGGATTGATGCGCTGCCCTTGTCGGACGATGATCTGTCCTGCCGGGGTGACGACGTCTCTTGGCGCCGTCACGGTGATATCAATCAACCGCTCGCGATCTTGTCGTGCCGTCACGAGCGATAATAGTTCGGCTTTTTGCCAGAAATGTGCCTGTGCTTCGCGTTTCTTAGCTGCCCAATCGATGCCGGCCATTCGCGTCTTCATCACCTCGATCAAATCCAGCTCGGCGATAGCCTGAGTATCGCCGTGTACGCCCAGATCCACGACTCGATCATCCGGCGCCTGACGCGATTTTAACTGTGCCTCCAACCAGGCGATATCGGTAACCCCTTCCACCTTGGCCAGAACACGGTCGCCCTCCTCCACCGTCAAACTCGGCACCACCTGAATATGGGCATTCTGAAAACGGGTCGGATCCAGTTCGATAGACGGAACCCTCTGAGCATCCAGCGTTTGCGCCAAACCATGAATTTCGCGAATAAATTCCTGCACCCGCTGACCGTCGCGTATGCCCCTGAAAACCACTAACACATCGTCTCGGCCGGCGGCCGCTTCGAATAGATTGAGCAGGCCGGTCCGACCCAAGGACGTCGAAGCGTACAGGACATAATGCCGGCGTTGATCACGCTTCGGCTTGGCGAAGGGTTGCGGTGAAGGCGCATGCTTTAAGGTTTCCAAGGCCAGCGCCTTGGCATTCGCGGCGTGCGGATTGGCATCCAACCAGGCCGGACGCGGTCCTTTTTGAGCGTGCTGCATCAACGCCTTCGAACGCTCTAACCAATCGGTATCGGCACCGGCCATTGGTACCGACCCACCGATCAATACCGCCGCCACCGCTATGGGCTTAAAATGGCAACGCATAGACTTTGCCTATAATCTGATGGGGATGCACCACGCCCCAATAGCGGGAGTCGAAGCTATTCTCGGTTGTGCCTGTCACCCACAATTCGCCGTCTGTGACAATCTCGGTCCGAATAAACGCGGCGGCCGGTTGCTTTAATTTACCCGCCAACGCCAACCCTTCGGAGACCACGCTACCGTTCACTCGCGCGGTTTGAGTATCGACCGTTACGGTGTCGCCACCCACACCGGTCGCGATCTTGATCACAATGTGGGTAAACGAAAACCAGGGCGCCATGGCCATGCGTTGATCCGCGGCAAACGCCACCAGATCGTCTCGGCGAATGTCTTTGGCGTAGGTGTCGACCACGAACCAGCGGTGATTGCCGGGCAAACACCGATCTTTCTGATCGTCGATACCAATGCGAAACCGATTTTCTAGATAAGCACCGCAAATCACAATCGCGATCAGCGTCGGGAGGGCTTTTTTAAACCAAAATACCTTTTGATCGAGGGGGTTACTCACCGACATAGACATCCTCCGGCGCACCGACCACCATGTTCGCATCGACCACCACGAAACCGGAATCCGCCAAATGCGAGATTTTTGCCTGCCATTCATTCATGGCCTGCGTGATGGTATCTTGACTGGCGTCTTTCGACAGATTTCGGGTCCACCCGGTCCGGTCTATCACGAACACCGGCGTCAATAAGTTCAGTTTTTCCAACTCGGTCGATAGCGAATGCCTTACCAGCCAATAGCTGGACGACACACTGACGGCAATGGTGGCCAAAACAACGGCAATCAATGATTTAAGCGACATGGCGTGTTTCCTGTTGTAGCAATAAATGGCGGATGGCGGCATCGGTCGAATAGCCTTGCCGTTTCAGATTTTTGATCGCGTTGACGTGTTCGGCCTTGGTCGAATACAGCAAGCGTTTGTAGGGATCGACCACCAGCCTGGCGATGCCTTGACCGTATTCGGTGATAAAGAAAATTTCCGAGTAGACGCCGGGGATAGTGTGAACCGATTTGAGCAATTGGATTCCGCCATCGGAGAGCGGCAGACGATTCTCGTTTTTAATGGTGTCGATCGCTTCCGGTTTTTGACCTAACAGATACATATTGGCCGAGTTCTCGACGATGGCTCGGCCGGTCGGCGAGCGATACAAATCGTTGACCGACTGGGTAATCGTCACCGCGGCACCGCCGTATTTTCGGAACCGTCGATAACCATGTTCAATGAAGGTTGCTGCGTCCCCCATACTCAATAAATCCCAGGATTCGTCGATGATCACGATCTTGCGCCGATCGCGCTCTCCGAGATACATTTCCTGTTGGATCTGATAGATCAATTGCAGCAACACGACTTGTTGTAAGTGTTTTCGCCCCTTTAATTCCTCCAATTCCAACACGGTAAAACTATTCTGAAACCGAACATTGTTGACGCCGTTGAAGAACCGGCCATATTCGCCGGTCGACGTGAAGGGAAAAAGCTGTTCGCCGACATCCTTCAGTCTTTGGTCGGATTCCGCCCGCAACCGCTGAGCGATATCGTCGACGGTCATCTTTTGCGCCATTTCATCCCATAGCCCTTTTAAGATCCGCTTTAATCCGGCGGTCTGAAAGTCGCTGAGTTTTTCGGTGGGCGCCGCCATCGCGGTAACCAATCCCGCCACCACATCGGCTTCGTCTTCCCAGTTTTGCACCAACTCGAATGGATTCAGGCAAATCTGTTTGTCCGCCGTAAATTCCATGAATTCGCCGTCCAGTGTGTCAGCCAGATTCTGATAGGAGCGGCCGACGTCAATTACCCAGATCTGCGCCCCTTCGGTGAGATAATTGACGATGATTTCATTGGTCAGAAAAGATTTACCGGACCCCGATTGCGCGGCGATGCAACAATTGAAATTCGATCCGGAATCAAATAACGAGACATTGACCAGTTGTCCTGAGCGCGAAATAAAGTTAAGTACCGGCGAACCAGTCCCAGACCAATCGGCAAACATCGGCAACAGCGGAATCGCGTGACGGGTTGCCATCGTGATATAGCGGTTACTCACTTGCACTTGGCTGAGTTCCGCGCCCAATGGCAGGCAATTCAGAAAATATGGCAAACTAAAATACCGGTCTTCGAGCAGCTGAAAACCCAGCTCCCGGTAATAGGTGCGCGCATTGGACACGGCTTGGGATTCTTCATGAGGATCGCAGAACAACACCATGCCGAAATAAGTGCGGATGGGGCGATCACCATCGTTCAGCGCGTCGAAGAGTAAGTCGAAATTGTGTTTTCGGATCGCTAACTGCGGGACGATATTTAATAGCGGTCCCACCGCCTGATTGGCGGTGAATTGACGTTTGGTCTCCAATTTCATCCGTGTGGCTTCAGAATCCGGGTAATGCAGTGTGACGGAGATCAACACATTGTCGCGAATACCACGGGCTCCGCTCAGTAGATCCCCCAAATAGCTCAGGGCCGAGCCAAAATACACTTGATCCGGCAGCCGTTTGACCGATAAGGTTTTTACCCGTTTGCTGCCAAGAGTCACGCCGGTCTGATCGACCGCCAGTTCGTTATCGAAATCGAATAATTGTTCGCGGATCAATTTACGCGGATCGCACTCGGGCACCACTAGATCGTGCCAGCTGGCTTCGGGGTGCCAATTCAACATCGTGTTCAACAGACGCACATACACGTCGGCCGTCAATGTCTTTGGCCTTAATCCACTCGTCGCTAACGCTTGAAACGCGGCCAAGCGCAATTCCGACGCATGTCTCAATTCTTTCTGAGTAGGTTTTGCCCCCGACAACGGTATCTTCGCAGTCACCAGCACATGAAACCGCCTAACTCGTGTCGGCAAGGCTTTATCGATCGGATGCTGAGTGGCTCCACGCAGATAGTCCACATTGGACGCCACCAAGGCTTGATACAACGGATTTTGTTGCTCCATTCGGCGCGTCTTCAAAGTGGCCATCACTGTGTCGATATCGGGAGACGCCCATAGGCCAACCTGAAGCAAGGTGTCGATCGGCCATTCCTGGTTCAACAAAACGTTGATGCGATCGGCGATCGACGGATCGTTTCCGAAAAGCGGCTCGCACAAAAAACCGAATCCCAAGCTGGCGTCTTCTCCCAAGAACAGATTGGTATCGGGATCGAACGCCAACACGGAGAATAAATTGTCGATTCTGTGGTAACTCTGTTTAGGCATCGGGGTTTACGCTTCTGTTTAACTCTATCGAGAAAGGGTTAACGGTACGAACCTTCGCTTTCTTGTTTTTGACAAGCCTTCTGGCTCTTGCCGCATTACACGGCACCAGCTCGGTACCATCGCTGCTAAAAACCTGGACCTTTAACCGGCCATTCTGGTTATTCCGAGGACTCACTTTCATGACCCATCCTGAAAGTCAGATGGCGGTTTCCCGCCGGACCTCGTTATCCAAGGTGTGATCACAATCACTTAAAGAATTGCAATTCCAAACCCAGATCACGGTCTATCGATTACGGAATCGATAGGATTACAACGTCGCGGTAACGACGGCGTTGATGATGCCAGGGGCGGTGAACAAACCCAGACCGGCGGCGACACCGACCGCAAAACCCATCAAGGAGTTGCGTAGTACGCCAGCGATCAACCCGACGACGATAAACGCCGCCGCAATCAATTTGCCCAACGATCCTTGCATCCAGTTGGTCAACAAGGTGTACACGGCGTTGAATTCGGTACTACCGGTACCGGCAAACGATTCGGAGGAAAACAGAAACATTCCCGCCACGGCGACAAGGGCGACCAACAATTTGATCTTTACCAGATTTTTCATTTGTTTCATGGTTATACCTTTCAGAAAAGTGAGTAAATAGGCGTTAAACCCAAATCTCGGGCGCGGCAACGCCCGGTTGGCGACCTAACGCCTAACTCACCGCCTGGTGGTTTATTCGATTGCTAAAACGGCGATTTTGCTTTTAACAGCGACTCGAATCCTTCCGGCATTTTGCCGCCCCCTACCCCCATTTTTTTACCGTCCCCCAGTCCATCCAGATCGAATTTATCCCTTTTGGGCGGTTCACGTTGTTCCACTTGCAGGGCGCGCAATTGCGGATTTTGCGTTACGGATTTCTTGCCGATCATCCAACGTCTCGGCTCTATCTCGGTAAACACATAACCGGATACGTTCAAGTCGCCGTCTTTGTCCTCCCAGGGCGCGATCCAGATTCTCATGACTTCGGATGGCGTGCGTATCGGGGTGGGATCCTCGATATGCGGCACTGGCGATTGTTCCCGGCCACTGCCGATCAGGGTCACCGGTTGCGGCTTGGTCGCTTCGCTGGGTGCAGTTCCCTCACCGGAAGGCAACGCATTATCGGTCGCTTGATAGGCGTGTACGGTGGACATACAAATCGGATCATCCGGCATCCCTTTACAACCATACGAATCCGGAATCAGCGTACAAGCACCGAATAGCGGTACCAACACGATCAACAAAACCGATCTGAACATGCGTTTCCCCTTATTGTTTTGCAGTTGAGACGCTTTGAGTGCTATTCAGCCAACCGGCTAAATCGTCCGGGGCGCCTTTGTGGGTACGACCGTCCTGGGCAATAACAAACGGCACCGCGGTCAATCCCAAGATGGCGGAAGTAATCACCGCTTTCTGCATGGGCTCCTTGTCGCAGCTGCCTGGAAGCTGTTCCGGCAACCCGGCGTAGTCCTGATTGAGTAGTGCGGTAGTCGCCTTTTCCTTGTCCTTGGTTTGGAGCAGACATTCGATTTTGTTGACCAGAATCGTCGACTCCGGTCCCAATACCGCGATCGGGATAATCTTGAAGGTGTAACGATCGGCGAGTGCCGGCAGC
Organism: Methylomonas sp. PHL2-19; assembly: GCF_059331595.1. Lineage (NCBI taxonomy): Bacteria > Pseudomonadati > Pseudomonadota > Gammaproteobacteria > Methylococcales > Methylococcaceae > Methylomonas > Methylomonas sp. PHL2-19. The sequence continues at coordinate 58,212 of NZ_CP196842.1, read as the reverse complement.
TGCTGTTGCAACTTTTTGCAGTAGCGGCATTGCGGATCGACGAATACCACAACCGGGGTTTTGCCCTTGCCCACCAGCACCGGGCCGAGCTCGTCGATGTTGAGTTTCATGTCGGCTAGCGGTATCCGATTCATCACGGAATCGACTTGTTCGATCCGGGTAATCGGTGTTTTCGACCAGGTATCCATTAATTGGCCCTTGAAGGCAAATCGGCCGTTGCGGGATATGAAGTAGGTCTCGCCGCCCGCCTCTACCATATTGAAGCCATCGATCGGCAAGGCCTTCATCGCGTTAATGGCCCCTTTCGCAAACAATGCGGCCTCGGTCGGTGTCGAGACTTCAGGAATTGCCACGGGTGGTTGACCGGCGACAGCCAGACTGGACACCACTAAGAGGAAAATTGCAGGGAGTAATTTCATGGGGTCTCCATTCATTGATTAACTTTTTTCAAGCAACCGCAACTTGGTGCCGCGTTGCACGACTAAATTGATTTTGCGGGTCACATCGATCTCGATCACCGGGAACAGGTTCTCCGCATAGTCGATGTAATAATTTGCCAAGCGCTCCATGGCGTACCCGGTTCCCCGTAAGGCCCCTCCCTCTATCGAATCCTGGCTAAAGGAGCGTTGAAACGGGGTTGTGGCCACGCCAGCGGGTCCGGCTAACGCCAGCACCTGGGTTTGCGTCCGACCAAACATATCCGAGAATCCGCGCAGAAAGCCGGCCAACAGCGCATTGCGCAGTAAAGCGCCTTGCTTGCTGACGAAGCGGCCGCGAATACCAACCTTGCCGTCTTCGCCTACCGCATACGCATCCAAGGGCACTTCGATAACACCGCCATCCTGGCGTACACAGGAAATGGATTCCGCCCGAATGTAGGCACGTTCCGAACTCAAGTCGCCGAATCCGGAGCTAACCACGAAACACTCTTTGACGTCGGCCGTATACCGGTTCGGTAGAATCGCGTCGGCTTTCAAGCGCACTAACACCGGAAATGGGTTTTTCTGTGCGCTACTGGAGGTTGGGGCATCCATACCGTTCAACAGGTTGCCCGATAAAATACTGCCTGCCGGGATGAGGACGCTTTCTTGTTCGGCTTTTTTGGTCTCCGCGACTTCGACCTTTTTCTTGGTTTCAGGATCGGTACTGGTCGTTTGCTTGATCACTCTGATTTGCAGAGCATTTCGCTCCGAGTCCCGCGCCGGGTTCGATGCAATCGGATCAACAGGCATCGCCGCCGGGTCTTGATAGGCCCGCGGATTAAACAAATTGTCGGCGCTGGTGACGCGCTCCTTGGCTGAGTGGGACTTTGCGCCGGCATCGGGAGGCAACACTGTCTGAGCCCCCGAGGGTTCGGCTTTGTTTTCGGTTTTCAAGCGATCAATTTCCGCTTTCAGCGCTTCGATTTGCGTTTGAGCGGTTTGACCAGTTTGATCGGCCAATTGTTTGATCCGTTGCTGATCGGACGCTTGATATTGATTATTTTGGGCGACTACGCCGTCCAGCAGAGAGCGTATTGCATGTTGATCCTCCTGGAGTTTGCGAATTTGCGCCCCAAGACCGTCGATTCCTAAAGACCTGGGATCTGCATCGGTGAAGATATGCCGGGCAACGTCCTTTTTGGAGGCATTTTGTACCGGCGGCGGGGCATCGCCCAACATCAAACTGATTGCCACCATCAGCGTCGCAACAATCGTAGTGACGACAATTACTCGTTGATACGTAGGATTGAGCGCGTCCCATTTTTCAAGTAGCGTGTTCTTCATAATCCGCCCTTATCGCAAGACCGACGGTCTGATCTGTTCTTCGGCTAGACCTCGTTGCTTCACTACCACAAACAACTCGGTCGATTGTCCGGGTTCCAGCCACACATCCGGCCAGGCCGCCACCGCCACAATGTCGCTAAGCCCGGTTCCCTGACCAATACAAGAACGCTCGTCGAGTTCGATGCGCTGAGGGGTGGTATTGACCGTTTTTGCAATTAAGATCGTCGTATTGCGTCCATCAAAGGCTTGGCCGACGGTAGTTTGAATGCCCTGCTGGTCGCAATACACGGTTTCGTTCGCCGATACCGGGCGGCCACTGAATCCATTGGGGCTTTGCATTAACGCCAGTTCTCTCAGGGTGGCTTTCAGTTGCGCGACATGCTCTTGTTGAACCGTATCGTCGACGTTACCGCTTTTTTTGGCTGCCGGTTGCGTCTGAGTCAGGCGAGAATATTCGACGCCGGCGAGTTCAAGCCGAATCTCACGGGGCGGAATCAGTTTCGGCGCCAGCGTCAGCGATATGGCAAGCGATTCGTTCTCGCCCGGCGTTATGTATAGAGTGACCGGATCTTCGCTATTGCTGGCGACATAGACCACATTGCCCTCCACTTGCGTTTCGGCGCGACTGACCGTTCTTACCCTAGGACTGGGAAACGGCGTCACAATTCGATTCAGGTGGTTTTGCGCCACCGTGATAATCTCATTGATCCCAGCCGATACTTTGATGGTTTGCGGGGCGATGCCGCCGGTACCGGTAGGCGCTGTTTCCTGGGATTGACCGGTTTTCAATACGTCGGCTGGAACCGCTAACAAGTCTACCGACTGAGGTTCGGCGACGACACAACAAGCTGCCCCAAACAGGCCAATCATTAACGCGCATTTACGGATTTGCATGTGTGGACGCCTCCATTTGCTTTTGCATTTCTAAAAACTCTTTGGTTTTAGGCTCCCCTTGATAGACGTCGAGGTCGTTCACCACCGGGTTGTAGTTAACAATCGCGATTTGAAACTCGTAAGTGCGAAAGGATGATTCGGGTTTATCGTTTGGACCTTTGGTTATGAGCTGGCCGGTGACGAACACTTTGTTGGTTTCCTTTTCGAAATAAACTTGATTCGGCGTAAAAGACGTCGATATTTTGTCAATCTTCAAAGCACTGATCTGATCGTTCATTGCATTGATGATTTCGCGATGGATGTCCGATGACAGCAATGGGGATATTGCGCTGCCTACGAAATCCAGTGTGTTGGGGGTTACGTTGCCAAGTAATTGCGCTAGAAATAGACCCCACGCTTCCTTGGTTTGGGCAGACGCCTCCTGCCGGGAAATCTCGACCTTCTCAGTCAGATTGGGTGGGATCATGATCACTGTCCGTTCCGTTCGCAACGCGGCGAACGCCGTGATGACGTTGGTTGCGAGCAAACCGATCAACAAAATTCTGTGCAGGCGGTTTTCCGCTTGGACAAAGCCCCACGACTGTAAAAATACACTCAGCCTCATTGGTAGTACTTCCTGATATAGGGGTTAGGGACCGATATCGCGTTGGCTGGTAGTAAACCGACCCAGTAAGCTGCGTGTACCAAAAAGCCGTTCGGCCGGTTATCGGTGAATCGGCGGATGGCCTTGATCACGAAGTACGATGCGATCAAGCAATACAACAGATGATCGATGAAGATGCCAAGCAACATCATGGCCACTACAATGACCAAGTCGTGGGCGGTCCAAATCAACAGAATAGGTGGATCATCGATAAAGCGGGGGATCTTGGTAGGTTCCATGCTAGCCTCCTGTGTTGGTGGCTATTGTGCACAAAACGCAAATTAAAACCCGCTGGCTAAATGCTTTTAAAATGCACTTTGCCAGCGGGTTTGGGGATCAGGCTTGTGATAAACAGGTTTTTTGTTTAAAGAGGTCGCCCATGATTTTAAGCACTCCCCCCACCTGGAAGGTCATACCATCTTTATTTTGCCAAAGTCAGCGGCACCAGAGACAATAATGCTAGAGTAGCGGAAATTTGGACGGGGAAAATTGGCAATGGCAGAATGGGGTCGAAAAGATGCCGAGATGGCAATTGCTTTGAAACGCGCCGAGTTAAATCGCGCGTTGAGCTATAAAGTCAATTATGACGCCGAGGGACATAACATCTGCCTAGCGCTAATAAGTTTCAAAGACAACACCATAGATGTGCTTACAGCATATTCTAATGACAGCGCAATTCCAGAATCGATCAGGCTCGGATTGAACTTGATACCGAATTTGTATGCTTTCATGCCGAAAACAGAGTTTTTTGGCTGCGATGGAATGGCGCAGTTCCATACCGAACCGAAGCTGCTCAATTATCTCTTTGCAACTCCCGGCATCCGCCAGAATGCATTTAGCGGTAATCTCCCTATAAACACTTTCTATAAATCGGTTCTCGAAAGTCAGCGCGAACGAGCTATTTGGCATTCGCAACACGTAAAGCGCCCTGACGACCTCGCTTCTGTCACCTTAGTAACGGAGATCAATTGTTGTTCGACTTTCACGGAATACTCAATCAACCGATTTCGGAATCGATTTCCCAACATTCCACTTCTTGTTATTGAACTTGGTAAGGAAGTGGGTAAAAAGCTACCGGTCCAATTCGAGAAAATATCGATCTCAATCACACCAAAATGATTCGGAGTGTTAATTCCGATATCTTTGGAAAAAATGGCTTTTTGCATTCTAGGCTAGGAATTTCACTAAAGGGAACCTCCGGGTAATGGAATTCAATGACGGCTTTCGACCGATCAATCTGAATAGCTGGCAGTCACAAGGCGACCCAAACTTGACGGTCGCACTTCTCCAAACCAGTCAGTCAGCTAAAAGTCACTGGTTCGATACTGTGGGCAAACCTGCATTTATTGTTCTGGTTATCGTTATTTCCGTTCACAACTGCCTGGATGGGGGAAAATCACTTTGCGGCTATACCAACGATGGCTTACGGAGTGGTTCTATTGATGGCAGCAATCGCTTATATATTATTACAATACCTCATCATCGTTTCACAAGGGACAAATTCGCTATTAAAAAGATCTGTCGGTAGCGACTGGAAGGGTAAATCCTCACCATTGATTTACTTAATAGCGACACTAAGCACGTTTTGGTCGCCATGGTTAGCTCAAGGGCTTTATGTGCTGGTCGCATTGCTATGGTTAGTGCCAGATCGACGTATTGAGAACGTGATGTCTGAATATTAAAAGGATTTTTGATTTGCCAAGCAAATGACCAAATAAAACTGGGCTTTTCATTGTAACCTTCAACAATAAATTGAGTTGGTGAAGGTCTGCTCAAGCCTATTTGAAGGTCAGCTATTGAGAAACATGTATGGCGGCTTTCTGGCAGATTGGTTCAGCACCAATTAAAGCAATGGCTTGCGCGTCAATTTTTCTTGAAAAACTGCAATAATCAGAGGTTTCCTAACCCCTTTAAACGCCATAATCGGACTTTTGATTTAGTTTTGCCTAACCTGTGATTTTTTAAAAACCTATCCGCAGACTTTTCAATACTTCTGCCACTTCGGGTTTTGCGGCCGATGTGGGCGGGAATATAGCGCAGATGGTGCGACGAATTTCCGGATCTGACAGATAACGAACTCGAATCTGATCTGCATTTTTGGTGATGGTGAATTCCGGCATTAGCGCAACACCGATTCCGGCGCGTACCATACTCAGTATCCACTCTTCGCTATTACTTCTATAGGCAGCATAAAGATTGACCTGCCGCCCCTGGCACACACTCCTCAGTGTTTCACGCAATTCACAGTTCAGGCGATCCAAGTAAGGTTCAGCTTGTATCGTCGCTAAATCAATTTGTTGCAGTTGATTGAAACGGTGTTTGTCGTTGAAGACAACGACATAGCGTTCTTCGTAAAGCTCTAAAGACTGGTAATGCTCTGCCAGTAAGGATGTTGGTGCACTGATAACTAAATCCAGGCTATCTTCATCAAGTTGATTCAATAGATTGCATTCACTGTCGACGACTAATTCCAGTTCTACATGGGGTCGTTCTTGCTGAAAGTCAGTGAAGAATGGACTTAAATGGTGTGCGGCAATTGTCGTCATCACGCCGATGCGAAGTGGCACAGTATTTAAGCGGCTGAAACGCACAGCCTCAGCTTTGACAGCTTGCGTCTTGCGCACTATTTCACGTATAGAAGGTTCAACCAAACGTCCTAAGGCCGTCAACCGACATCCGCCGCGGTCTCGGCTAAATAGCTCACCGCCAAGTTCATCTTCCAATTTCTTAATTGCTTGCGTCAGGGAGGGTTGGGCCACATAGGTTGCTTGTGCAGCGCGAGTGAACGAGCCCTTATCGCAGACGGCCAGAAAATAGCGTATTTGTTGCATTTCCACAGCTTGCCCCTTTTTAATAGGTTAAACCTATCATTAGATAGAAAAATGGTATTTTACAGTTTACCTAACTCATTATTTAATATAAACACCAAGTCACCTAAATATTCAATATTCCTATGAAAACAGCAAAATTAATCGTAATGTACCCTACGCCAACAGATTTAGAAACTTTTGAACGTCGTTATGCTGATGAGCATGTGCCGATGGCGGTCGAAAAGCTGGCCGGCAAAACACGATTTGTCGCCTCATTGATTCTTTCCAATGTAGACAAATCTGCAGCGCAGTTTCATCGAATTGCCGAGGTTTATTTTCCATCCCTCGCCGAATTAAAGGCTTGTCTGAATTCACCAGGCGGTCAAGAAACAGCTCAGCATGCCGTTGAGATTTCTAGCGGTGGTGAGCCGTTGTTTCTGATCTCCGAGGTGGAAACCTTTGATTTCTAATCCGACCATCGGATTTAACATAATCACTGTGGAGGCAAATCAATGCCTAACTCTATCAACAAACTAAAAAAGGCGGCTTACAAGCGCATTAGGTGGATGGGTCTGCTGCCTGTTGTCTTTTGGGTCGGATTAATGCCAACTATTGCCCAAGCGCATCGAGGTGCGCCTGACGAGGCCGATGCTTGCGTTACGAGGGTTGGTTTTGAACGAGTCCATTTCACGGCCTATACCCCGACTCTGTCAGGGGATCGGGAATATTGCAGCATCATTCCCGAAATCGGCCCAACTAATTTGGTGTTCGACTACGAAGGTAAAAGTCTGCGCAATGTCAGCGTGGAATTCGAAATCACCAAAGAACCTGAAGGGCAAAGGGTTTTTTATCAGCAGCCGAAAAAAGTTAAAAACGGTACTTTCGATAGTATGGTCGATTTTAGTCAATATGGTGCTGGTAATTATTTGGCTCACATCGCTATTGTCGACAAGGATAAGCGTCTTGACACTCATATTCCGTTCTCTGTTGGCCTGGAATCGGTTCCGGGAAAAAGCTATATGCTGCAGATTGTGATAATCGGAAGCTTGTTGTTGCTGGCTTATATTGTAATGAAGTTAGCGAATAAGGAAGCGCCCAATCACTCACCTGAGGCATGATCGAATGGTACAGGCGAGTCAAACGTACTTAGGGGGAATATGACTATGAATATGACTCAATTAAAGGTTTATCTTTTAAGAACCAATTCTTGGCAGAAAGTGCTATTCGGGTTACCGATATTAGTAATGGTTGTCATGCTTTTGATGGATCATAGCGGCGACTCGGTAGAATTGGGGCAGGCCGTGTATCGACCTGAGATGCTGAAACGTCTTTGCAAAGCTGATCAACTCAGTGGAGACGCTGGAGAGACTTATGGTGAAGAAACCGAAAATGGCATCAAATACAATGTCCGCACACCAGCCAATTATGATGCATCCGTTGCCCACCCACTATTACTGGTATTTTCTCCGGCCGGATCGAATCGGGCTAAAACCGAAAAAACAACTGGGTTCACTTTTCCTGCTACCCAAGCCGGTTTCATCGTGGCCTATGCGGATCACCCGGAATTATCGCCCAGCACTACCGTAGAATTAGGCACCATTCCCAGTTTAATGGCCAAAAAGTGGTGTATTGATGAAAAACAGGTCTATGTTACGGGACATTCCGATGGAGGGACTTCGGCAATGGCATTAGCGTTTATGACTGGCACACGACACATCCCACGTGCAATTGCGCCGAGCGCAGCAGGGGTTGCGTATGATGATTTACGCGACCGCAAATGCCCCGAGCCCTTGCCGGTTATGATCATGCACAGCAGCAAGGATCGCCTGTTTCCTGGTTATGGTCAGCAAGCGGTTGGTTGGTGGGCAGCTTGTAATAAATGTGATCCTATTCCGGATAAAATCGCAAATGGTTGCTCCTCTTATTCAGGGTGTGCCGGGGGCGTAAAAACGTTGTACTGTGAAGGTGATCAAATCCATTCACATTGGCCCGAGCGAAGTCAGGATATTGTCGAGTTTTTTGTGTCAGCGACTCAAGTTAGCCCACGGGCAAAGTGAAATTGGCTCCATATGAATCGTAATGGGTGCAAAGGTAAACCCGAAAGCAAACGGTCACCCGGATTCCTCTCGGGTCTGCCAGCTCCTTTTTGTGGCTGAACAGTTGGTTGACAACCGACCTGGACGTATTGAGCCTAGAGCCATCAAACGACGACCCAAAACGTAGCCGAATACCGGACAGCCGATTGGGTTACATGGTGCCTTAATTATTAAAATCGGATAGCTACTCCGAGCGGCGGGTTTGGCCGTAGTGACGCAGTCATAAAGTCGATTTGCTTGCCGAATACCTGACATTCGGTTGGGTCACGGGTTGCCTTAATTCACTAAATTGGAAAGTTACCCCGACCGACCGGTTTTGGCCGGTTGGTTGAGGTCGCCAGCGGCTGCTTTGCAGTCCGCCAGTTTCCAAAATCTGGATTTCCCAGACTGGCCGAAATGTAGAATATCAACCGGCAGAAATGGGGTCGAAATGTCACCGTCAGCCAAACAAAATGGATGTCAGCTTTCTAATTAATTCACAATCAACCGTACTCACCCAGGTAATCCTTCTTGCCGATTTCCAACCCATTGTGCCGCAGAATGGCGTAAGTAGTAGTCACGTGAAAATATACATTGGGTAGCACGAAGTGTGTCACGTAGGTTAAGCCGGTAAAGGTCAATGTACGGTCATGCAAGGGCAGCAAAATCGTCGTGGCTTCCGATCCATCGATTTGTTCAGCGGTAAACGAGTTGATATGCGCCAATGTTTTATCAACTCGCTTGATCAACTCGGCAAACGAGTTTTCAACATCGTCGAACTTCGGAGGCTCCTGTCCGGCTAAACGGGAAACAGCACCCTTGGAAACGTCACTAGCAATTTGCACCTGACGCTTCAACGGGTACATGTCGGGATATAGGCGTGCGTTGACCAATACCGACGGATCAAACCTTTTGGTCTCTGCGAAATCAGTCGCTTTTTCCAGAATGGATCTCAATTGCGTCAGACTGCGGACGAGGGGCGGAACCGAAATGGCAAACATGGATAAAGACATCTGATAACTCCTGCACGGGTGAATCAGTCGTGTGGGTAGTGTAAGCCGCTTTATCAAAACGCGCGATCAATATTGTCGATTCGAATTCGGTTGCCGTAGGGTTAAACTACAGCGCATTAATATATCGAGATTCGACATGGTCGAGCAAAAGCCCGTTCGTAAGAAACACACCAACAGTACCAGTCAACCATGCTTGTACACGCTGCATATCGAGCTTAGGCCTAATGAAATTCGCCCACCGATCTGGCGAAGGTTGGAAGTCGATGGCCGTATCAGTTTGGCGAAGTTACACCACTTTATTCAGGCCGCCTTTGGCTGGAGCGACTATCACCTGCATCAGTTTAAAATTCGAGACAAGATTTATGCCCTGCCGGACCCAGGCGATGAGCTCGATATGCTGGACGAGCGCAAAGCCTATTTGAATCGCTTGCTGGCAACCGGTGACACTATGCTCTATCGCTACGATTTGGGTGATAACTGGGAACACCTGGTGACCGTCGAGGAGATTCGCAACGACTTAGACAACGATCCCAAAGGCGGCGCCTGGGTATTGGATGGCGCACGCTCTGGTCCTCCGGAAGATGTCGGCGGCCCGGAGGGTTATGCCGATTTTCTGGAAGTCCTGCAGGAGGAACCGAATTCTGAAGAAGCCGCCCATTTGCTCGAATGGGCAGACGGCGATTTTGACCCTGAAAGATTTGACCGGCGATTGGCCAACGCAGCGATCATGCGTATCTTGTTTAACCGTTGGGGCGGCAAATAATGCTGGTTTTACGCTGTACCAAAAAGCTGCAAACTGCACTCAAGCTGAAAAAAACCGACCTGGTCGATGCGAGTGTCGAAACCTCTAATTTCTGCTCGTGGCACCTCAATCCAATCGAGATCGACGGTCGCCCCTGTCTGTTGGTAGCCAACGACCAAACGCTTTTCAATTTCTTAATTGCCGATGTACCCCAGCTTGACGCTACCCAGCTGATCCCAATGTTTAAATCCTATCTGCATTGCGTATTGGCCGAGGAAGGTTTCGAGCAGACCTTTATTCAAAATCTGATGACCGACTTTGCCGAAGTCAGGTTTGCCAACACCAACAGCAGAGGAGTGCTGGGCTCGTTAAACGAGCTGGCTTTTTTCTACCTGTGCCACCTGGAAGATGAAGGTATTCACAGCCCCCGTTTGCCGGAAATTATCAAAAAAAATGAATCGCGTCGTTATGGGCATGATTTCCTCCAGCGCCATCAACGAAGTGCATGATTTGTTCGGCCTAGAGCGTCCGCAACATCAGTGGTGAATCAGTCCGAGCCGCGACCTCTTAGCCGCTTTGAACGTCGCGCGGGTATACAGTTCGATCAAACACCTTATAGCGGGGAGTTGGCAATACAGTATCACCCATTCAGGTTAAATTGATTTGCTAGCGGCAATTCACCGTAGCTAAATCCCCCCAATTCGTCGTATAGCGCTGTGAAATCCTCTCCGCTTTAGGCTTCCAGGTCTGGTCGATTTTGGTACTGGCAATGGCAATGCCTTTGGGAAACCGGCGATTGATCTGATCCACAGCATGCATCAGTTTCGGGCTTTCTCGGCTTTGATGGCTGTCGAATAAATCAACTTGTTCCGGTGCCGATTGCGGTTGAATCTGGCTGAGCTGTACCCCGCATTTTTGATAGCTATAGCCGGGGCGATAAATTTCCTTGAGCAGTTGTTGGACGATACCCGTAATCAATCGACTGTCCTGGCTGGGGAATTGGAGTTTTTGACTGGCGGCGCGTTGGGTTTGCGGTTCGCGTTCGGTAAACGGATTGGTGCGAATAAAGGCAGTGACATAGCCGGTTACCGAGTGTTGCTGCCGGAGTTTTTCGGTGGCACGGCAAGCAAATTCGGCCATCGCCGGGCTGAGTTCTTGCAGCGTGGTCAGTTTGCGGCTGAAGCTGCGCGAGCAGACGATTTGCTGTTTGTCAGGGGCGATTTCTTCCAAATCCAGACAGCTTATGCCGTTGAGTTCCATAATGGTTCGGGCCATGACCACGCTGAATCGTTGTTGCATTTCCCGCGGTGATTGCCGGGCTAAATCCCAAACCGTGCTTATGCCCAGTTGATCTAGCTGCTTGGATAGCTGGCGACCAATACCCCAGACTTCATCGATCGGCACGATCTTCATCAACTTTTCCCGTCTGAGCGGATCGGACAGATTCAGTATCCCGCGGGTTTGCGGCCATTTTTTGGCGGCAAAGTTGGCGAGTTTGGCCAAGGTCTTAGTCGGACCCAGGCCGACGCAGACCGGAATCCCGACCTGTCGCTGCACGGCTTGTTTAATCTGATTGGCATAAGCGATCGGGTCTCGGCGACAAGGATACAGATCGGTGAAATCGAGAAAGGCTTCGTCGATGGAATAGACTTCCACTGTCGGCGCGAAGGTTTCCAGAATCGACATCACCCGTGCCGACATATCGGCATACAGCGAGTAGTTGGACGAGAATAGCTGGATCTGATGCTGATCCACCAACTGCCGCACCTGAAACAACGGCACGCCCATTTTGATGCCCAGCGCTTTGACTTCATTGCTGCGGGCGACGATGCAGCCGTCGTTGTTGCTGAGTACGGCCACCGGCTTACCGATCAGGTCGGGTCGAAACACCCGTTCGCAGCTAACGTAAAAATTGTTGCAATCGACCAGGCCAATTAGCTTGGCTGGTGGAGTAACAATGGCACTCACACGGCATGAATCACATTCGTGACAACACCCCAAACCACCAGTTCCAGGTCGTCGTGGAGTGGAAAATCGGGATAAGCCGGATTTTCAGCACGGAGTTTCCATTGCTCGTCTTCCAATACCAAGCGTTTGACCGTCAGCTCGCCATTCAACGCGCAGATCACGATTTTGCCTGAAACCGGCTCTATCGAGCGATCCACCACCAGAATGTCGTTGGGATGGATGCCGGCCCCCAGCATCGAATCGCCTTGAGCACGGACAAAAAAAGTGGCTGCCGGTTTTTGCACCAGCAGTTCGTTCAGATCAAGGGTTTTGTCGACATAATCCGCCGCCGGCGACGGAAAGCCCGCCGAGACTTTGCTGGCGAATAAGGGCAAGCGGCATGCAGACAGCGGCCACATTGGTGTCAAGATGGCAGGGTAATCCAGATGCAATCCAGCAAACGCACGATGCTTCAACTTGAACTGTAACGGCAGATTCGACATTATCACTCCATGGCAACTTCTAGGGCTGCATAGTCTACCGTCGAAAATGCATTTGTTCTATATTTGTTCTTTTTTCGAGTGCCAGCCATGTGCGGTCGCTACAGCCTGACCACTGACGCGGCAACACTGGCCGAGCATTTTCAGGTGTTGAGGCCGATTCGATTTCAGCCCAGCTACAACATTGCCCCGAGCCAGACGATTTTGAACATCGTCGAACTCGATGATGGCTCGCGCAAGGCGGTGAATCTGTTCTGGGGATTGGTGCCCTCCTGGGCCAAAGACAGTAAAAACAGTTCGCACCTGATCAACGCCCGCATGGAAACCCTACGGGAAAAGCCCTCGTTTCGCAGTGCGTTCAAACATCGACGCTGCTTGATACCCGCAGACGGCTTTTACGAATGGGAACGCCGTAACGGCAAACAAGCGTTTCATATCCACCGCAATGATCGTCAGCCCTTCGCCTTTGCCGGATTATGGGAACAGTGGCAACACGAAGCCGAAACCTTGTATTCATGCACCATCATCACCACCGCTGCCAACGCATTGATGCAATCGATTCATGAGCGGATGCCGGTGATCATTTCGCCGGAGCATTATCACGACTGGCTAAACAAAGCTGCAAATGCGGACGATGTCTATGGGTTACTCGATAAACCATCCTACACCCACATGGTTGCGACACCGGTTGGCGATTGGGTTAATAATCCTCGGCATGATGATGAGCGTTGCATAGCCCCGATTTAGACTAACGCGCAATGTTGGCGTCAATCACAGTTGGCGCTACACTTTCATCAAAGAAGTCAAAAGCAGGTAATAGCCGTGGAAAGAATAATATTGGCGCTGTGGATATTCTGAAGTGGGGCCTTTGCAGCGGGTGATGAAAAGCTTTGGCCTGAAGACAAACCAAAAAACTTTTGCCTAGATCCATCCTTGGAGATCAAAAGCGAAAATTTAGCTAAAGAGCAGCTAATTCGCTTATGCGTTACCGAATTGGTGGAATTTGTCTTAGAAGCCTGGCGAAGTCCCGAACTGCAGTCGACTAATTAATGTAATCGTAATCTAACAAGATGCCTTTGGGAAAACTGCCGATCATCATCGTACATAGGGAACCGTTGGTTTGAAAAATCCACAGAACGGCTCGATAAGAAAATGAAAATAACAATGAAGTAGGCAAAGCATTTGTTCTTGAACTCTGAGCACCACAAGCCCTTATTGTCAGATCAGCAATCTATCAAACGAATTATTGTGATATTGATTCAGTTCCAATCCAAATTCCTCATGGAGCGGAGAAATGCGCAACAGTTATCAACAGCCAATCATAGTTATCCACAACATTCCGTGTTCAAACTGCGTTAATTTCGTTGTTTGCGAACACTATTCCCGTTTTTTTTAACCATCAAGACCGTAGTAGCGCTCCGTTTATTCCGTTTTAAAGTAACATGAAATAAACGAATTCAAACGGTAACTCACTGAAATAAATAAAGAAAACCAGTTGGACTAAGATTATAGTCTTTTTATAGTATTAATTAAGTCTTTCTAAGTACCGCCGCTGTCATCGGCGGATAAAACCAAAATAATTTCGTTAAATCTAATTTGAGTTGACTTTAATACCCATTTCGGAGAACACAAAGATGACATGAAATATATTGCGGAGCAGTATGAATTAATCGCTCTACAGCTAATTTCTTACTCCGTAATCTAACGACATGAAGCTAAACGCCTCACTCGACATTTAAGGTGATCCCATCCCAGAATCATCCGTAGTGTCGCGACATCAAACCTACCTTAATTACGATCCATCTTCATACAAGGGAAACCTCGAAAAATCTATTTCCCTTAATTACACCAGAATAAAATCAATAGGTTATATTGCTGTTTCTGCTAAAAGCAAAGGTTGTTAGAAAGTCCCTAAGACTAAAAGCGTTGACTGCAATTGTCTTACAACATTAGGATGCCTGCCCTGCCCTGCCCTGCCCTGCCTAACGCAACAATTATCTACAAAACCCACTTCTTTCTCCGTAGTATAACGACATTAAGGTTCGTTTGTATCCTTGCGTTTTTACAGGGGTTTAGCCAATTATTTACCGTAGTCATGCTACATGAAAATCAATACCCTACTTATCTGATATTTCTTTTGGTGTCATGTCCGGTACCGGACACCAATCCATAATAACGACTGTGTACCCTGGTATGCCTCCATAAGCTTTATGTCGAACTCATAAATAGCGCACAGCAACCTCTACTTTTCTTACTACCGTAGTAGCACTACATAAAGAAATGTCCAATTTCAACCCAGCGGTACCCTGCTAAATTTTAGGAACTTCAACCTCCAAGAGACAATTTGCCGCAAAATTAGGCGATATCAGCTGCTTACTCCGTAGTAGTACGACATAAAAGTAGTGTTGGGGCGAGAACGAATTCGTTGCGAATTAGTTCTGTTTGATCCTCTTAACCGCGCAATTTTTTGTTGGTATGATTTTATTGATAAGGATACCTTCTGTCCGGCACCGGACATTTTAACTAAGGATCACATCAAATCTCCGTAGTATTGCTACACATAAGAATTATTGAATCTTCTAAATTCAAGCTCAGGTAACCTCTGATGAATGCTGTATTCGTGAGGAGTTAACCTTTAACCCATTGATTTAACTAGTGCTGGAATTTGAGATATCGAATTTTCGATGGCCCCAAGTTCTACTTTCTCTCCGTAGTGTTGCTACATTAAGGTACTTTCTAACCCATTCAATTGAGCTCAATTTGCTGGTATGTGAATTAAAATCAGCTAGTTACGTACTCAATAGAGCTCGAGGAAGTATAAAATTTCAATTTCTTTCTCCGTAGTAGGGCTACATGAAGGATATGCTTAATTAGCACGCCGTTGAAGAACTGGTGGATAGACGTTTGCGCAGTGCAAAATTGACAAAATATTGCTGACTGTTGCAAAGAGTGCCAATAGGGATAGACTCCCTAAAGTACCAAAGATATAAATTCAACAGCCTGCTAACCCAAACTTAACAAGCCTTTAGTTCACCGTAGTTTCAGTACACGAAGAAAGCAACTGAGCAGACTTGCCAAGTGACTTCTTCTAGTTGATAAGATTTTCACCCATACAAGGATCGAAAATCAGGAGTCTATATTGATTGCCCTCGGCACCACTAGCCATCAGCGTCAATTTTGCTTTGACCCCGCAGGTGGATTAAAGCAGAAGTGAAAATTGAGGCCAATTGGAGTGCTTCCGCTGTCTTTATAGGTACTGCTTTAAGCGACAGCTAATATGCCGCGACAGTGTGTATAGAAGGGCTGCAGATCCATAAACTGTCCAAGGAACCCTGGGAAAGCGCGTTAGGGCCAGACACGGGCATCCGAGATCAATGCTGGTATGAGTTCCAGCAACAATTGAGCAAACTGGCTTGGTATAGCGGACAGTTCAGTGTTTCACCACCCAAAAAGCAGTAGGAATTATTCCTGTGTCGCAAAAGAGAATGGGCTAACTCAAGCGCAATTAATGTATGTGAAATGAGTTTGAGAGAAATCGCGTATCTGGTCGGTGCAATCAATGCACTACGGGTAAGACATGGCGGATTAGCTTGTGCGGAGATTCCTCGTGCGATTAAGGTCTTAAGCCAAGAACCCACAGTAGTGCTCAGGCTGTCGCAGCCGGAGTGCCAAGGGATGCTCTTTCCTTCAGGCAGGTGACGAGGTCAAATTGGGTAGAAATTTAAGAAATTCTTAAGTCAAAATTTTTGTCCGGTGCCGGACACTTCTAGAGTTGATAACGTTCTTACTCAGTATTACGAATAAATAAAGTATCTGTTACCTGCATTCAGAATTGTCCGAGAGTACCGAACGGATGGTCGCGGTAGCTTTGAAACATATAACGTATGCCCTGCCCTGCTCTGCTCTGCTCTGTTTGAAGTTAACGAGGGATTTAACGTTTTGGCAGATTCAGAAATTTCATGATTAGAGCAGTTCTTACAAAGAGGTCCTCTTCAGGTCGGAAAAACTAAATATTCGTTCATTTAATTCTTCCGCCGCCTTGAAAATTCAAGAACAAAAGGTTCACTTCTTCCTGTGCCGTGTATGACAAAATCGCACCAATCAAACTGGTCACGAAGTTGCTTTAATACTGCTTCCATACGCGGCCGTAAACGGGAACGATCGCCATGCCAATGGATCACATCCGCTATGTATTCAAGTTCTTTTTTATAATAGTTACCTTGGGTGCAAAGAAAACGATAAAGTGCCCTACCGTTTGCTGAGGATATCTTCCGGCGCATTTTCCAGTTATGAAAGGTTGCCTGTTCCCTAAGCCACTTAACCATAAGAGGTGAGAATTGAGCAAATATCAACCCGTCTTCTTCATAAGCACGCCATTGAATATCGACTAGTCTGATCGTTTGGCCATCCCAACTTTCTCCAAGGTATAAATCCTTTTTTCGTGTTTCCAGTTCGATGCTGACGTGGGCAAGCCTTCTTATTGATTCAATAGTTGCTTTGTAATTCAGACCCGAATCATTGATACCAAGTTCTTTGTTGATCTGTCCTACTGTTGCGATCATAACCTGGACAGTTAGGTTTCCCCGCTCATCGTTTAGCCATGATGAATCGTTAAGAGGAACTGGTAATTTTGATCCTTGCCCAATTAAGCGCCTACCCGATAACTGAAGCATTGCGAATAAAACATCTTCGTCCTCGATAGTCACTGGTGGTCCAAAACGTCTACCCCGACCAAATGGCGTTTCAAACGCGAATGCCAAATCTTTATCTAGCATGTTGCGCTGACAACGTGCTGGAATGGGAACAAAAATTGGCAAACGTGCTAAAAGAGTTGGGATGGCATTCGTGTCTGAAACAGACAATGAAGTGAATAAACCCAATTGCTCTGCTTCTAGCAAACGTGCATCAGCAGCCTTCACTAACTTTCTACCGATACCCTTTATTTTTTTTCGATTTTCAACAGGCGGCGTATGTGTAGCTTCTTCGACTATTGTGTTCATCGTCGCTAAATCAATTGCCTGTTCTTTTTCAGCATCGAATAAATCCTTTTGCCGTTGTTTCGACTCCGCATTTCGCTTAGCAAGGAAGCTGTCCATTTTAGATTGCGAAGCTGCCATTCATAACTCCAATATATGTCTCAAACGGTATATCTAGTAACAAGTATGATCGTAAAATACTAAATGGTCAATGTACAATACACCAAGCTGTGTGGTACTATCAAGCGTATAGTACAGTTAGTAATCAAACTGTCCGGTACCGGACACTTAGGAAACGACTCTAATATTGGGTGAAAGCAACATGGCAGCAGAACAGAGCACAACTATACCGGATTACGCCAAACTGAAAGTACTTACAATCGGTAATCATAAAGGCGGAGTAGCAAAGACAACTTTGTCGAAACTACTGACAGAGTACAGCGTCCGTGAAGGGAAACGAGTTCTGGGCATTGATATTGATCCACAATGCAATTTCTCCGCAAGATTTGTACAAATGACGGAAGACGGCGGTACACCGCCTTTTCATCCAAATTTTGATCCTAAGGATCCGACTTGGGATGAATTACCGTATGCACCCCCAGGATATTGGTCAATAGCAGAATTTTTCCGATTAGGATACGCAGAGCCTTACCCCACGGACCACCCTACTCTAAGTTTTATCCCATCACACAAAAGAGAATTGACATCATTTCTAGAACAAGTTGAGAGGAATAGTATTCAAGAAGCCGTTGTGGAGCATATGAGGGCTATGTTGTCGATGGAGTATTACCAAGATGAATTCGATCTCGTCATTGTCGATACCCCACCCCAAACCTCCGCATTAACTGCATCTGCAGCGCGTGCAGCCACCCACTTATTAATACCGACAGAAATGCAAGAAGACTCCGTTGCTGGCATGGCTGATATGGCACAACTATGGCAAGCCGAGAATCAGGTGCGCGATACCAATAAATTACAATTGGTTGGAATCCTGCCAACAAAATACGATCCACAGTCAGCTGCCCAAAGAAAAACAATGGAACAGCTAATTCAGAATGAAGTATTAGGAGACAAGTTAATTTACCCACCAATGCGTTATTTACAAACCTATGCAAATAGTTCTTCGACTTTTGCGAACCCGCGATCACTCTTTGAAATGCACGAAAATACACCAGCTCGAAATGAGGCAGAACAATTTTGCAAAGTAATTTTTGAGAGGATCTTCAAATGAACGAAGAAGGACTACCCAGAAAGCCGGGGCTTTTAAAAAGAAATGCAGTAGGCGTACAACCTGGTACGATCTCAAAAGTAGCCGCGCAAATTGCGGCAGCTGAAAATGCAAAACAGCAAGAGTACGAACTACGGCAAGTACCGTTGGCAGATATTCAGCTATGGGAAGATCAGCCAAGGACATTTCATTTAACGCTTAGTGACATCTATCGTGGATATATCCAAGAGGATGATCCGTATCGAATGAACAAAACCGAGGAGTTGGAAGGCATTATCACTTTGGCGATGAGCTTAAAGGAATTTGGTTTGCTTAATCCACCAATTGCATTTGCATTGCCTGGAAAACACGTTCAGTTAATGGGTGGGCAACGTCGAACGATGGCTGCTATTTTTGGTTTATTTCATCTGGAAACCATCATAGATGAGCATGAAAACAGGGTTCATGAGTTAACAATCAATCCGGAGCCGGATTTAACCCTCTTGCATGTTGAACGAATAACCGTAAAAGTATTTTTACGGAAACCACAAGCACAAACGGTAGAACGCTTGGGTATCATCGATAATGTTCAACGTGATGATTTATCTATTGGTGACAAATTACGGTGGCTGATAAAGTTCTCAGCGCATCAAGAAGAAAAGGGTAGGGCAGTCCGGTGGCGGGATTTGGTTGATACCTTAGGGCTTTCGAGATCCCAAGCTTATGAATGGATGAATGTAGTCCAAACGCGAAATGATGAATACGTTAGGCAGGTCATCCAATTCGTTATTGAGGGAAACGCATCGTTTGCGAGGTTACTAGAATTAGCTAAAGCGGACTCTCACCAAAGAGCTCATCAATTTCGCCAATGGTTTGGTGAAAGAGGAGGGCGTGGCAATACGGCGAAGGTTTCCCTGGGGCATACGACAAATCTAAATGCTCTGAAATCATTGGTTCTAGCTAACGTCGACGACGATCATTTGGAAAAGTTCAAGGCTCTTAACTGGGATGATCCTAAAAGTGTAAAGAAAGCCTTTGCAACATTTTTAGACTATTGGATAGAAAAAAATGGCTGATGTTCGTCCCCAGGGTATCAAGGCAAATGCATCAATTAGGAAAGTCACTGTAAAGCTACCAGCGACTCTTAAATTTTCGTTACCAGCCAAGATATTGGCAGATGGTTATAACATGCGCCAGAAAAGTAAATGGGTTGTCGAAGCAATACAATCCTTATTAGCAAAGAATGGATGGGAAGGGGCTTTGCTTTCCGAATTGGTTGTCAAACCAAATTCACAAGATGTATTCAGTATTCCAGACGAATTAGTTGCAAAAATCAATATGGAAGCTCATCGAGTAGCTTTACAGAATCCCAGTCTTAATGCCAATCAATCTACAATTATTCGGGCGGCCATTAACAGGCGATTAATAGGCTTTTTCCAAAAGCCTGAATGATTATGGGTTGAGTTTCTTCCGAAACATTCGTTTACCAGAAGATCGGCGATAAGTGTAGGTGATGAAGTGCATTGCTTTACTCTAGATCAAGTCCGTTGACCTACTTGGAAGAGGGGATGTATTAAGGTTATAAGAGATAACTATAGAACCCTATTATCTTCGCAATGGGGTAGGGCATGGCCATCGTTGCAAACCACCCGCGAATATCGACCTTAGTCTGTATTCCCAAATAACTTCAAGCTCACTCAGAGAATTCGTATGCAGGCTGCGTTGCCGTGGTCGCGTTCGGTCACATCGAACTAAATGTTTTCCAGACTTTGGCCGAGGTCTTGGTGCCGCGATTCCACCATCTCCACGAATGCTTAAGGAGGCTGCCATGCATGTGCGAGCACGTAAGGCTGTAATGAAAAGTGGTGATTAGTTGACTGCCGCCAACATCGCGCAACTGGTAGGATTGAGTACACGAACCCCGAGTGCTCAGCCTAATAAATGGAAAAAGCAGGGAATGATTTTTGCGATAAACCATGGCGGCGTCGATTATTTTCCGGAATACGGGCTGGACAGTGCGTGAAGCTTGTGGCCAATGAAAGTCATAGCCAAGATCATTGGAGTTTTTATATACCATATGAGTGGCATGGGAATAGCATACTGGATTCACAAGGACAACTGCTTTTTGGGGGCAGTCGACCTCAGGATTTGTTGGCGTCGGCGCCGGAGCGGGTGTTCGAGGCTGCCATGGACGAGGTTCAGGAACTGGCACATAGTTAAAGGATGAGCTTCTCCGTTACCTGTCGATGAGGAAAAGTTTTCGCATCCAGTCCACCACATCAGCTTCATGTTACGGTCATCTCGCTTACGAAGGGTGAGGTTTTCCACCGGTTCCATCTAAGCGCCGATCCGATCCAAGCATACATGGGAATGTGCGTTTTAGTCCTATTCAAGATAAATTGTGAAAACCTTTAAGGTGGGACGGCGATGAAATGTGCTTGCATAGAAAGGGTGTTTCACGATGTCCCTTGCACAGCAGGTTTTAAGAGCTTCGAAAATGGCAAGTTTGTTGGCCAGGTTCATTCAACCGTTATGGACAATCAGTAGCTTCAACTCATCGATACCGAGAAGGACCAATATCCGGCCACAGCAAGTGAGCCGAGGTCTTCCATCATCACTGTCCACAAATCCAACGGCTGTGCCGAATATCCAGGCAAGCCGATTCCACACGCGCTGTCGTGGATTTTGGTAACTGCATTCCTATTAAGTCGGAAAGGAATTCACGTAGCTTGTTGGGCGACGCCGAAGCCTACGCCATACTTTTCAAATTAGCCGATCGAATAGGTGTCAATATCAAAACCTAATGCAGCACCGCTCTCTGGCTCCGTGCGGCTTGCGGCGACATATTTGACGGACTGTCATGGAATAGGTAGGGGGCAGATAAGAGGACTGTCGCATTTATTCGGAGTAACCGGAGCTAGATTGGTCGTTAAAACGGGGGAGGGCTGCAAAATTTTGTTGATATTCACTTAGTTATAAGACTACACAAATAAATCAAGGTTTAATGAGGCTACTGCTGATAAGGATAATAATCAGTAGTTGTTCTTCGTAATAGTTAATTATTTCAGTGAAACACTGAATAAATTATTTTGTATTTATGTCTACAAACGTACGGAAGCCAGAGCAACCGCGGGAATCAGCCAATCACGCGTGCTTGAGCGAAAGACGGGGTTGCTGAGTCAAAATTGGGACGGACGCTACACAACTGCAGTAAACCAAAACTGAATCGCCCCGGTTTTCACGGAGGCTCCAACCTTTGAGAGAATGGAGCAATGAAAGAGAAAACTACCAAGCATTATTCATCGGAAGTTCGAGAAAGAGCCGTTCGTATGGTGCGGGAGCATCAAGACGAATACCCGTCGGAATGGGCCGCGATTCAATCGATTTCAGCGTAGTTTGGCTGTACAGCTGAGACGTTACGTCGTTGGCTTCGGCTGTCGCAAACGGTCAGCGCAAAACCTAAAGAGCCGCCCGGGAACGAATCGGAACGGATCAAGGAGTTGGAGCGCGAAGTCCGCGAATTACGCCAGGCCAACGAGATTCTGCGTAAGGCGTCGGCGTATTTTGCTCAGGCGGAGCTCGACCGCCCGTCCAAACGATAAACGCGTTCATTGACGATCATCGCGTCGTCTATGGGGTCGAGCCGATCTGCAAGGTATTGCCGATTGCCCCGTCGACGTATTACTTACATGCGGCGCGCCAAGCCAATCCTGAGTTACGCTCTACCCGAGCCAAGCAGGACGAGGCGTTGAGTCAACAAATTCGCCGCGTCTGGGAGGAAAGCTTCCAAAACTACGGCGCGCGTAAAGTCTGGATTCAGTTACAGCGCGAGGGCTTAGCCGTGGCCCGTTGTACCGTGGAACGCCTGATGCGCCGCCTGGGGCTGAAAGGCGTCCGGCGCGGCAAAACCATCAAGACCACGATCAGCGACGCTGATGCGGCTTGCCCCTTGGATCGCGTTAATCGGCAATTCAGCGCCGAGCAGCCGAATGCCTTGTGGGTAGCGGACTTCACCTATGTCAAGACCTGGCAGGGCTTTGTTTACGTGGCCTTCGTGATCGATGTGTTTGCCCGCTACATCGTCGGCTGGAAAGTGTCGTCTTCCGCGCATACTGACTTTGTGCTGGACGCACTGGAGCAGGCGCTTCATGAGCGGCAACCCCTGCGCGATGGCGGCTTGATTCACCACAGCGACCGCGGCGTTCAGTACGTTTCGATCCGCTATACGGAACGCTTAGCCGAGGCTGGCGTTGAGGCTTCGGTGGGCAGCGTGGGAGACTCTTATGACAATGCTTTGGCCGAAACCATCAATGGTTTGTACAAAGCCGAGCTGATTCGCAAGCAATCCTGGAAGAACCGCGAAGCCGTCGAACTGGCGACCTTGACCTGGGTTGATTGGTTTAATCATCGACGGCTGTTAGGTTCGATTGGTAATATCCCCCCCGCTGAAGCCGAAGCAAATTATTATCGGCAATTTTCCGAGTCCGTCATGGCGGCGTGACTCACAACCAACAGCCTCCGAGATTCCCGGGGCGATTCAGGTTCCCGCAGTTCAACGTAAGAGCTCGGATCACGCTCGCGCTGCCTCTATGCCGGACACCGCAAAGGCCGTAAGCAGGTGCCGCCTTTCCTAATCCCGGAGCAACATAACTCCCCGGTTTTGATGTCATCTGAGTAGTTTCGACACTTGAACGGCAGTTCACGGTTGTTCGCCTTCGTTGATCCATACCTCACGCCTCAAGACGCCTTTTCCGTAACGCTCACGACCTGCGCTTTTGACGCACGCCGCTTACGGTGGTTTGCCACCTGCTCCTGCAAGCCGATGGCGAGGGGCCTACCCTCATCTCTTACGCCGCTTGCTGCGGCACACTGATGTCCGAGACCCAGGCCCGGTTAGCTTCGGCTTGCTCAAACTGGCGATCCAGCACATTCTCGTACACCGGCAGGTGATGGTTACTGTCGGTGGTATGGACGAACTTGGGTTTCCAGATCGGCTTGAGCTGGAGTTCCTTCATCAGACGGCGCACGCGATACCTGCCGAGCTCGATACCTTCTGCCGCCAGTTCCTGGCGCAGGCGGCGACTGCCATAGCTACGCCCCGTCGCTTCGAATACACTGCGTAGCCGGACGCGTGTGCCGCACACCACCGGCGCTTGCCGGGTGCGCTGCCTGGCGGCATAGAAGCCCGAACGGCTGACGACACCCCTAATTGACAAGCCTGCCGCACCGTCATGGCCCTCTCTGCGGTTAACTGTTGAATCACTTGACGTTTCATCGCAGTTCCCTGGCAAAGAGGGCCGAAGCCTTTTTTAGCAGTTCATTGTCCGAACGTAGTTGTCGATTCTCCTGCTCCAACTGCCGTATCCGCTATTGATCAGGCGTTAACGGCTTGCCGATACCGGCTTGACCGGATTGTTCGGCTTGCACTTGCTTCAGCCAGCGACGTACCGCCGTCTCTCCAAGTTTGAGTTCCTGGCAAGCCTGAGCCACCGTCAGCCCTTGCTCCTGGATCATCTTCACCACTTGCAGTTTGACCCCCACGGCGGGGGCGAAGGAAGCCCAGACGAAGCGATGAGGCCGGCTGTCACACCCCCAACACGGGAGTCGCGCAGCGACGAAGGGAGCGGGCAGGGGGTTGATGGGCGGCCCGCTTCGGCTAGATTCCGCCAACCCTGCCCAACGTGGGGGGAAATTGAAGGCGGAAAACCTGCTGGCCATAAGCCAGCAAAGCCTTGACCCATTTCAGGCAGAGCTTGGCACGATCACCCGAGAGGATGAGACCCAAAACGGCTGCGCTAAAACGGCGGTTGGTCTTGCACAGTGATCAGCCGTGAGCTATTCGGCCCTCGATAGTCTACAATGCAGGTTTTGAGCGACAACTGATTGTAGTTGTTGTAACAATACGCAATGATCCGCTCAGCGTGAGCGCTTAACTTAAACCGCCTGGAGTTCGCGGCGCACGACTGCCACAACAGAGTAATGCTAAGAAGGGATTATGAGCAAAAAAGCCCTGAGTGAATCGGATATCTGCGCCAAGTACATCACGCCTGCACTCATCCAAGCTGGATGGGACGAAGACGCGCAGGTGCGACGGGAGGTTTTCTTCCGGAAGGGGAAGGAATTCACCAAAGGCCGGATTATCGTGCGGGGGAAACTGGTCACGCGGGGTAAAGCCAAGCGGGCCGACTATGTACTCTACTACCAGCACCTTCCGATCGCTCTAATAGAAGCCAAGGACAATAACTGCGCCATTGGTGACGGCATGCAGCAAGCGTTAGACTATGCCGTCACACTGGATATTCCCTTTGTCTTTACCTCTAATGGTGACGGTTTTGTCTTTCATGACCGCACGGGCCTAAGTCCACAGCAGGAAACCGACCTCGCGCTCAATGCCTTTCCTAGCCCGGCGACACTATGGGCCCAATACTGCGCCTGGAAGGGCCTGGCCGCCGAGCAAGAAAAGATCATTCTTCAGCCCTACTACGACGATGGCAGCGGCAAGGAGCCGCGCTATTACCAACGTAATGCCATCAATGCCGCGATCGAGGCCATCAGCAAAGGGCAGAATCGTATCTTGCTGGTTATGGCGACCGGTACCGGTAAGACCTACACGGCGTTTCAAATAATCTGGCGTCTTTGGAAAGCCAAGCAGAAGAAACGCATCCTGTTTTTGGCGGACCGGAATGTGCTGATCGACCAGACCATGGTGAACGATTTTCGCCCTTTTGGCCCCGCCATGGCCAAGCTCAGCACGAACGCCAAGACCATCGAACGCGCGGACGGCAGCGTGGAAACCCTGACGACCGCGATTGATCAGGTCCGCCGGATTGACACGTCCTATGAAATTTACCTCGGCCTCTATCAAGCCATCACGGGGCCTGAGGAGCGGCAGAAACTCTTCCGCGAATTCTCGCCGGGTTTCTTTGATCTAATTGTCATCGATGAATGTCATCGCGGCAGCGCCGCCGAGGATTCCGCCTGGCGAGAAATCCTTGATCATTTTTCGAGCGCCACGCAGATTGGTCTCACGGCGACGCCGAAGGAAACCGAGTATGTGTCTAACATCCATTATTTCGGCCCGCCGGTTTATACCTATTCATTGAAGCAAGGCATCCGCGACGGCTTTCTGGCGCCTTACAAGGTCATCAAAGTGCATCTGGATGTGGATGTCGAAGGCTACCGCCCCCAAGCCGGTGAAACGGATGAATATGGCCATGAGATCGAAGACCGCATTTATAACCAGAAGGATTTTGATAAGAATCTGGTGATCGACGCGCGCACGCGCCGCGTTGCGAAGTGGGTCTCGGACTACTTGAAGCAAAGCGGCGACCGTTTCCAGAAGACTATCGTTTTCTGCGTGGACACCGAGCACGCCGCCCGCATGCGCCAGGCCTTCATCAACGAAAACCAAGACCTGGTTCAGCAAAATGCCCGCTATGTCATGCGGATTACCGGCAACGACAAGGAAGGGACGGATCAAATCGGCAATTTCATTGATCCGGAAACGACCTATCCGGTCGTGGTCACGACGTCACGCTTGCTGTCCACGGGGGTGGATGCCCAGACCTGCCGGCTCATCGTGCTCGATCGTGAAATCGGCTCCATGACCGAATTCAAGCAGATTGTGGGGCGTGGCACCCGTGTCCACGAAGATACGAAGAAATATTACTTCACCTTGGTCGACTTCCGTAAAGCCACCAACCATTTTGCCGATCCCGATTTTGACGGTGAACCCGTGCAGATTTACGAGCCGGGCGAGGGCGATCCTGTCACGCCGCCGGAGAATGTTCCGCCGCCGCTTGAAGAAGGGGATGATCCGATCCCAGATGAACCGGGCGATGACGAAACCGTGGTGGACGAACCGCCCGATATTACCCTGCCGCCCGCCGGCAAGGATCAGCCCGCTAAGTTTTATATCAAGGGTAAACCCGTTAAGGTACTGACCGAACGGATCGAATATCTCGACGAGAACGGCAAACTGGTGACGGAATCCTTGCGCGACTACAGCCGCAAGACCATCCGGGAACATTATGCGAGCCTTGATCAGTTCTTGCGGCGCTGGAAATCAGCCGAGCGCAAGGACGCCATCATTGAGGAATTGGCGGAGGAGGGGTTGCTACTGGAGCCACTGCTCGACGAAGTCGGCAAGGACCTCGATCCCTTCGACCTGATTTGCCATATCGCGTTCGATCAACCGCCGCTGACCCGGCGTGACCGCGCGAACAATGTCCGCAAGCAGGACGTGTTCACGAAGTACGGGCCACAAGCCCGTGCCGTGCTCGAAGAACTGCTGGCAAAATATCAAGACGAAGGCATTGTTGCTGGCCTCGATAACGTCCGCATCCTGGAAATCCCGCCTTTTAATGCCATGGGTACGCCAATCCAGCTGATCAAGGAATTCGGCTCCAAAACCAGTTTCGAAAGCGCTGTTCACGAATTGCAAACCGCTCTCTATCAGGAAGTTTCTTAATCTATGTCGGCCAGAAATACCGTCAAATCCATTCAAGACATCATGCGCCAGGACGTCGGCGTGGATGGTGACGCGCAACGTCTCTCCCAGCTTTGCTGGATGTTCTTCCTCAAGATCATCGACGATCAGGACCAGCAGCTGGAAGTGATGCAGGACCATTACCGTTCGCCCATACCCGAGGAACTGCAATGGCGGAGCTGGGCGGCTGACCCGGAAGGCATCACCGGTGAAGAGCTGTTGAGCTTCATCAATACCGAACTCTTCCCGCAGCTCAAGGAATTGCCGATCACCTCCACGACGGCCAACCGTAGCCGCGTGGTGCGAAGCGTCTTCGAAGATGCCTACAACTACATGAAATCCGGCCAGCTCATGCGGCAGGTGATTAACAAGATCAACGCGGTTGACTTCAACGACCTGTCTGAGCGTAAGCATTTCGGCGACATTTACGAACAATTGCTCAACGACCTGCAAAGCGCCGGCAACGCCGGTGAGTATTACACCCCGCGTGCCGTCACAGCTTTCATGGTGGATCGCATTGACCCCAAGCCGGGTGAAACCATCTTTGATCCCTCCTGCGGTACCGGCGGTTTTCTGACCTGTTCGATCCGCCACATGCGTGACCGCTATGTGAAGAAGGTCGAGGACGAACAGACCCTGCAAGCCAGCTTGCGGGCGGTCGAGAAGAAGCAGCTGCCGCACATGCTGTGTGTCACCAATATGCTGTTGCATGGCATCGAAGACCCGAGCTTCGTTCGCCATGATAATACCCTGGCACGGCCTTACATCAGCTACGGCCAATCTGATCGGGTGGACATCATCCTCACCAATCCGCCTTTCGGCGGCCGCGAGGAAGACGGCATCGAATCCAACTTTCCGGCGCATTTCCGCACCAAGGAAACCGCAGACCTGTTCCTGGCACTGTTCATCCGCCTGCTGAAGCCCGGCGGCCGTGCCGCGATCGTCTTGCCTGACGGTTCGCTGTTTGGCGAGGGTGTGAAAACCCGCCTCAAGGAACATTTGCTGGAAGAGTGCAATCTGCACACCATCGTGCGGCTACCCAACAGCGTCTTTAAACCATATGCCAGCATCGGCACGAACCTCCTGTTCTTTGAGAAGGGGGAGCCCACCCAAGACATCTGGTTCTACGAGCACCGTGTGCCGGAAGGTCAAAAAGCCTATTCCATGACCAAGCCGATCCGGGTCGAGCACCTGCAAGGCTGTGTGGATTGGTGGGGCGGGGCAGGGCGCAAGGACCGGCAGCAAACGGAAGCCGCCTGGAAGGTCACCATCGACGAGGTCAAGGCCCGCAATTACAACCTCGACTTCAAAAACCCGCATACCGTCATTGATGACCACGGCGACCCGCGCGAAATTCTCGCCAAGCTGGAACAGGACGAGTTGAAGACCGCCCAATTGCGGGACCAGCTCAAAGGGATACTGGCCGAGGCGCTGTTGCGATGACCTTGATCACGCCCACGGATTTCACGGAAATCACCCAGCTGATCGTCGCCGCACGGCAACGGGCGCTGCAAACGGTCAACACGGCGCTGATCGACCTTTATTGGCAGGTCGGCCAGATTATTAGCCGAAAAATCGAGCAGGCCGAATGGGGAGACGGCGTGGTCACCCAATTGGCCGAGCACATCGCCAAAACGCAGCCCGGGTTACGCGGTTTTACCCGGCCCAATCTGTTCCGGATGCGCCAATTTTACGAGGCCTATCGAGACGATGAGAAAGTCTCACCATTGGTGAGACAATTGCCGTGGACCCATAACCTCATCATCCTCAGTCAGGGCAAGCGACCGGAAGAGCGCGAGTTTTACCTGCGGCAGGCCATCCGCGAACAATGGAGCAAGCGCGAACTGGAACGCCAGTTCAAGGGGGCCCTGTTCGAGCGTACCGTCCTGCATCCGGTCAAAGTCTCACCGCCGGTGAGACAAACGCACCCTGATGCACTGAACGTCTTCAAGGACAGCTATCTGGTGGAGTTTCTGGACCTGCCACAAGGCCATGCCGAAGCGGACTTGCACCAAGGCTTGTTGCACAGACTGAAAGATTTTCTGATCGAGCTGGGCCGCGATTTCTGCTTTGTCGGTAGCCAATATCCGTTGCAAGTCGGCGGGCGGGATTTTGCGCTGGATTTGCTGTTCTTCCATCGCGGCCTGAATTGCCTGGTCGCCATTGAATTGAAGGTCGGAAGGTTCGAGCCGGAATATCTGGGCAAGCTCGATTTCTACCTCGAAGCCTTGGACCGCGACGTCAAGAAGCCCCACGAGCACCCCGCCATCGGCGTCCTGCTCTGTGCCAGCAAGGACGACGAAGTCGTGGAATATGCCCTCAGCCGCAGCTTGTCGCCGGCCCTAATCGCCGAATACCAGACTCAATTGCCGGCCAAGGCGCTACTCCAAGCCAAGCTGCATGAATTCTACCTCCAGAACGCACAGGCCGACGGCCCCGATGAGACAGACGGAGGCCACGCATGAACCCTGCCCAGCTTCTCGAACATTTCGACCGCATCAGCGAAGCCCCGGACGCCATTCCGCGTCTGCGTCGCTTTATCCTCGACCTGGCCGTGCGCGGCAAACTGGTGGAGCAAGACCCGAATGATGAGCCGGCGGGGGAGTGGCTGAAGCGGCTCGTGGTTGGAAGAACGTTACTTGTTAAAACTGGCGAGATTAGGAAAGACAAGCCGCTCCCGCCGATAACAGGGGATGCCGTGCCATTTGAACTGCCGTCTGGATGGGTATGGGAACGTCTTGGGAATATTGGCGAAACTAACATCGGACTGACGTATTCGCCACACGATATTTCTCAAGAAGGCACTCCAGTGCTGCGTTCAAGCAATATCCAGAATGGGAGACTCGATTTGTCCGATCTCGTGCGAGTCAAGACGGAACCCAAGCAGAGCGTTATGGTGCAGCAGGGTGACTTGCTAATTTGCGCACGGAATGGAAGTCGCGCTCTTGTTGGGAAAGTTGCTGTTATTGAAGGTCTGGAGGAGCCGGCCGCGTTTGGTGCCTTCATGGCAATCTATCGAAGTGAGGCGAATCGCTACCTTTACCACTTCATCTGCTCCGCTTTGTTTCGACAAGTGATTGCTGAAGTGAACACGACGACAATAAATCAAATCACGCAAAACAATCTGCGATCTACTGTTGCCCCCCTTCCCCCCCTCGCCGAACAACACCGCATCGTTGCCAAAGTCGATGAGTTGATGGCCCTCTGCGACCAATTGGAAGCGGCGAAAAAAGACCGCGAGCAACGCCGCGACCGCCTCGTGGCGGCCAGCTTGCAACGGCTAAACCAGCCAGCCGATGACGACGAAGCCTTCCGCGAGGACGCCCGCTTCACCTTCAACCACCTTCCTCGCCTTACCACCCGCCCAGCTCATATCAAGCAGCTGCGCCAGACTATCCTCAACCTGGCGGTGCGCGGGAAACTTGTGCCGCAAGACCCGAATGATGAGCCGGCGAGTGAGTTATTGAAGAGGATTCAAGCCTGCAAAGCGGATAAGAAACGCGAAACAGGCGACGCACGGATCAGATTCGAGCCCGCCCCAGACCCGTATCAATTTCCATTGGAACTACCAGCCGGATGGTCGGTTCAGTCGTTCGAGAACCTGTTTTTGTTCATAGACTATCGCGGAAATACCCCTCCCAAAACGAACGAGGGTATTCCGCTTATCACCGCGAAAAACATTCGAATGGGGTATCTTAATAGAGAGCCGAGAGAATATATTTCGGAGGATACCTTCAAGGTGTGGATGACACGCGGTTTCCCTAAAATAGGTGATCTGTTCTTCACTACAGAGGCCCCGATGGCAAATGTTTGTCTAAACGACATTTCAGAGCCATTTGCGTTGGCACAACGTGCGATTTGCTTTCAGCCATATGCAGAAATCAACACCAAGTATTTGATGTTCGCATTGATGAGCGACCTGATGCAGGCAATCATTGATGCAAAAGCGACTGGAATGACAGCTAAGGGAATTAAGGCGGCAAACTTAAAGCCACTTCCAATCCCTATTCCCCCCCTCGCCGAGCAACACCGCATCGTCGCCAAAGTCGATGAATTGATGACTCTCTGTGACCAATTGGACGCTCAACTGACCATCACGGAATCGGATAACCGCCGCCTTTTGGAAGCCTTGCTGCACGAGGCCTTGGCCCTAGATTTGGGGGCGGCTGCGTGACTTCCAAGACAGCTTGCGGAGGCCAGCCAAACGGGATCGAGATTAGTCATGATCAGAGAGCGGAGGCTCCGGAAACGTGATATGCGAAATCGACTTTCCGTCGAAGTGGATTAATGCTTCAGTCCTCGAAACTACACTACGCAGCGGTTGCGCCCCGCATGGAAACGGCATCTTCGAAGTGCATTTTCGCTTCCCGGCCGGCTGCAAAATCATGGTCGACAGCGCGACTAGGCTCTTGTCGTTGCTCAATCAATTGGATTGCTCCATGCGTCGCGTGCGCCTCGACTTCGAAGAAGGCGAAGCGGGCACTATGGGCTACCTTGACAGAATGGGCTTTTTCGATCATTTGTCCAAAGGTATAGAGGTGTTACCGGCTCGGCCTGCTTTCTCCGGTGCGGCGCTATATGGGGGTACAAATCCTGGACTAGTCGAAATTGCCAGTATCAGCCCGAAAGCTAGGGACAACGAGCTACCATCAAGGCTTAGCGATGCAATAAAAGGCGCATGCAACAATAGATCAGATGGGAAAGAGCTGGCTGATGCTACTTGGACCATATTCGCTGAACTTATTGACAACATTTTCTCGCACAGTAGCACCATACTCGACGGATATGCCGCTCTTCAGGTCTATTCCAAGGGACAAACGGTGAAGATCGCGGTTTCTGATAGTGGCCTTGGCATCATGGACACGTTGAGACCCGCCTTGAAGATGGAATGCCCTGGCCTAGAAAGGCTATCCGATATAGATTTGCTGGTAGAGATATTCCGACAGGGTATATCCCGACACGGCGCAGATCGTGGATGTGGTCTTAAAGGTAGCGCAGCAAAAGCCATGAAGTATAACGGGGAGCTCGATGTCAGGCTGCCAACAGTCCGTGTTCTCCTCACCCCAGGCAAGGAAGGCTATAAGCCAAATACGGCTTACTGCTACACGGGTCTCCCTCTAATTTGGGGAACGCACATCTGCTTCACGTTCAAGCTTGACGAGACAGGATAAATCTGGTTTACTGTGTTCAATGAACGAGAACTCAGCCACAATAAAGCTTCGTGATTTCATGGATACCCAGGAGGGATGGGGCCGGGATCAAGGCCGTAAGGTCTACCAAAAGCTAATTGACTTCGTTGAGGCCAATCCTGGCAAGTTGATTTTCCAGGTGTCGCTGGATCAGGTGCGACGGGTTGACATTTCGTTCGCATCTGAAACGATTGTGGAATTGGCTCGGCGCTATCGCGCCAAGAAGGGATTTTGCTTCATTGACCTTTGCGATCAGGATATGCTGGAGAACTGGGACGCAGCTGCTCAACGGAAAGGCCAGCCGATTATGGTGTGGGAAGGAGGGAACGGCAGCACAATTGGGACCGTCCCTAGTCAGGGTGCGCTTAGTGCGTTCAATTTCGCATTGGAACGAGAGCGGACAAGAGCAGCAGAGTTCGCAGCGACCACTCCGGATATGTCGATCGCCAACGCAAGTACGAAGTTCAAACAGCTTTGGGAGCAGGGATTCCTTCTTCGCCGTGAGGACGTGGCCGACTCGGGTGGAGTCGAATTCGTGTATTTTCGAATTAGATAATTTTTTTAAACTCTCGTTCATCCCGTTAACTTAACGAGATAACACAAAAACAGGAGCCGACCGACGATGATGATGAAACCAGAATCCTGCCTGTATCCAAACAGGATGCCAAAACACCTCGGATCATGAACCAGAGAAGCCGGATATGAGCAAAGAAGAGCTTCAGCAAGCGCCAATGCGCCGCATCCTGTGTATCGACGGAGGCGGGATCCTCGGTACTTTTCCCGCAGCCTTTCTTGCGGGGCTTGAGCAGCATCTGGAAGGGCGTCCAATCGGATCGTATTTTGATCTGATTGCCGGCACATCGACCGGCGGGATCATTGCCATCGGCCTGGCAATGGGGTTACGCGCTGCCGATCTTCTCGATCTCTACGAGAGGCGAGGCCCGGAAATATTCGGGCAGGGGCGCGGCACGTGGACAGACTTCATTCTCGATAAGCTCCGCCTTGGCCGCCAGCTAGTCTTGAACAAACATGATTCGGGTCCGTTACGGCAGGTACTAACCGACACGTTAGGTAGCAAGCGCATCGGCGATGCCGCGACAAGACTGCTTGTCCCTGCCTGGAATCCAGTAGCCAGGTCAGTCTACATCTATAAGACCGCGCATCACCCTCGTCTTCGCAACGACTACAAATCCCTCGCGGTCGATGCCGCAATGGCGACAGCTGCCGCTCCGACTTATTTCCGCCAGCACGTCACGCAACACGCTGTTGGCCTGACCGACGGAGGGACGTGGGCGAACAATCCCACGGCATTGGCCGTCGTCGAAGCCATAACGATGCTTGGTTGGCCGGGCGACTCGCTCCAAGTTCTTAGTCTCGGCTGCCTGGAGGAGACCTACACAATCCGCAAATGGGCTGGGATTGGGACCCTCGGCTCAAAGGTTATCAAGCTCTTTATGGATGGCCAGTCCCATGGCGCAATGGGTATCGCCAAGTTGCTGACCGGGCATGAGCACGAGCGTACGGCCATCCACCGGATCAATCATACGGTTCCATACAGCGCCTACAAAATGGATGACACACGCGTCATTCAAGACCTCAAGGGGTTGGGATATTCCTTTGCACGCGATCGGCACCCGGTTCTCGATCCCGTGTTTTTTAGCCAACCGGCGGAATTATTTACGCCGGTTTACGGGTTTGATCAGGAGCCGGATGGAATATCGAAAGAGAGGTTATCCGCATGAGTATAGATATCAAGAAGTATTCAAAATTTCTGGAACAGGTTGCTAGCGAGATCGACATCCCGCCGGGCAAGTACAGGGACGCGGTAGACCGGTATGAGGCTGTGGGACGCTGGCTTGAAGGCGGCGAGTACCCTGGCTGCCAAGGCGAGCTGAGTATCTGTGTCCAGGGATCGTTTCGTCTTGGAACAGTAACACGGCCGATCCGTGATGGCATTGAGGCGAGTTATGACATTGATCTTGTCAGCGAGCTTCCTATTGAGAAGAACCAGACAACGCCGCAAGTCATCAAAACCATGGTCGGCGATAGGCTGCGGGAACATGGAACGTACAAGCGTCTACTTGATCCGGAAGGGCGGCGTTGCTGGACGCTCGAATATGCCGAGCAAGAAGGTGTGGGGTTTCACCTTGATGTTTTGCCGGCAATCCCAGAGCATCGCGGTCTTCTCAGCACGCCGATTGCGATCACCAACAAAAACGAAGACTCTTATACATGGTCGGCCAGCGACCCCCGTGGTTATGGATCATGGTTCGACAGTAAGAATGCCGTCGCATTCAACCACGTCCTGCGGGAGCAAAAACAGGAGATTCAGCGTCGTGCGTCTCTGGTGTTCGCGAGCATCGACAGCGTACCGGACCAGTTGGTCCGCACACCGCTCCAACGCGCGATTCAGCTCATGAAACGCCACCGGGATTTGCGATTCAATCATGAAAACCGTGTCGCCTACGGTCCGATTTCCATCATCATCACGACGCTGGCGGCACATCTTTACAGCAACGAACTGGATGTGTATTCCGCTTTGTCAAGCATCGTCCGAAAACTTCAGGGACACGCCGCGCTCGTTGAGAATCGAGCCGTCGACGTCTCTCTGGCCACGATGGGTCTGATCCAGCGTCAACCTGACGGAACCTGGTATATCGGCAATCCCGTCAATCCTGCGGAGAATTTCGCGGACCGCTGGCATGAAGATAACCACGCCCGTGCTCGGGCCTTCTTCGGTTGGGTGGATGCACTCCAGAAGGACCTACTCAATACTCCAGACGAGTCCAATCCTCGCCTGCTCAAAGAGCATCTTGGACGTACATTAGGAACGGCTGCGGTCGCGGCGCACTTTGATCTTCTGATCCCACCACCTGCAGCGCTCGATGCGCCGCCACGTATTATTATCTCCAGCCCCGCGAAGCCGTGGAGGGAAGAGTGACGGACGATTTGCGGTCGCAAATCGACGAGCTGATTGCAATCCACAAGGGACTCAGGGTCGTTGTTGAAGGCGATGATAGTATTGCTGTATGCGGCCTTCTGCGATTCGAGGCGTCTGCGGACGGACTTGAGACCATCACGGAGTCCTTCGAGATCGAGTTGACCATTCCGTACGATTTTCCCGAAGCGATGCCGTGTGCGAGGGAAATCGCGGGCCGTATCGGGACCGATTACGATCACCGCAACCCAAACGGCACACTCTGTCTAGCCGTGCCCGTCGAGCAGCGGAGTATCTTCCTTGAGAATCCCACGCTGCTCGGGTTCGTGAACCGCCTGGTTATCCCGTATCTCTATGGTTACTGCTTCTTCAAGAAGCACGGGCGGCATCCTTTCGACGAAGCGGCCCATGGATATGAGGGTATCCTGCGGTACTATATTGATACGCTCGGCCTGCGCGACTCACTGTCCGCACTAAATGTTATCAGTTTCCTCCTAGAGCACGGGTATCGCGGACATCATAACTGTCCCTGCGGCAGCGGCTTGAGAGTCAGAGCGTGTCATGGCCCAGCGCTGTTGGCGTTGCATCAGACCCATAACCAGCAATCACTGCTCGGGGATTTCATCGCGATATTTAGTCTTTGCTTCAAACAGTTTGAAAATCATGAACTCACTTTTTCAAATTCGATGCGGTTGCAGCTCCTTCGGCTTCTGAACAGGCAAAAGGATTTGTAACGGAGACCGTACCACTACGACCGTGATCGAAAGCGTAGCGATGTTGTGGGAAATTCCTCGATGGACTGATCCGGAGAGCATGACGAATATCGAACCTGATTTATATTCAATAACTCACCTTAAACGTTGGACTATCCTCTGGCCTGGTTTTCCGGTGATCGTAAATGCGGGTTGTTGAGATATTGGCGTGGCCCAGCCATTCCTGGACCTTGGCGATGTCCGCTTGGTGATCAAGTGCATTGGTAGCGGCTGTGGCCCGTAATGAATGCGCGCCGATTTCAAAGCCAAGCTGTGCCGAATAGGTC
This sequence comes from Methylomonas sp. PHL2-19, assembly GCF_059331595.1. NCBI lineage: Bacteria > Pseudomonadati > Pseudomonadota > Gammaproteobacteria > Methylococcales > Methylococcaceae > Methylomonas > Methylomonas sp. PHL2-19. The sequence goes on along the minus strand of NZ_CP196842.1, from coordinate 21,985 downwards.
CGCACTATTTTATAGACGCCATCGGCGGTAATCGACTTGCCGCCATTGTCTTTCGTGTTGTGGCTGACCGGGCGAAACAGGGCGCCGTTTTCATCTGCCGCATGTCCCGCCAGTTCAAGATAGTCATGCACCAAAGCGCTTGCCGCAGGGTGGAGCGGCACATAGCGGGTTTTGCCGCCTTTGCCGGAGACTTTTAAATGCGGCACGCCGCGCCGCTCATGTTTGAAGTCTTTGACCTTGAGTTTGCACAGCTCGTCACGGCGTAAAGCGTGATAGAGCAGTGTCGCCAGGATGGCACGGTCTCGCTTGTTTTTTAGCGTATCGCCTTCGGGCGCATACAAAAGTTCGCGGGCTTGGTGGTCGCCAAGTGCCGGTGTCCGGCCTTCGCCGCTATCGACTTTGGGTCGTTTGACACCTTTAACCGGGTTATGGGTGACGGCGTTGCGATCGCACAGATAATCGAACAAGGACGACAAAGCCGATAACCGGTGCCGAATGGTGGTACCGTTCAAAACCCGGTTACCCAAATCATCCCGCCAGGCGATGACATGCGCTCGGGCCACGTCGCGGAATTCTTCTGGCCGTTGGATGCCAGCGAAACGCATGAAGTCTTCAACGGCATTTTGGTACGCGCGGCGGGTTTGCGGATTGGTCAGATTGGCGAACCATTCGATTTCGGGCGGCACGTCGGAGAGCCGACGAAAGTCTTCGGCGGTTAGGAGCCGGTTGCCCGTGGAAGAAACAGCGACCGCTTTATCAGATTCCGCCATTAAATCTCCCTCATTTCTTTGCTATGCCAAACCCGAATAATGACGATGATCTCGCCATCAATCCGGTAGCGCAGAACATAGGCTCCCGCACCGAAAGGTAAAAACAGTTCTCGACGCTCTGATCCATCATTCATCGGTCGCCCGACTTCGGGAAAGCCGGCAAGATACCTTGCGCCATCACGTAAGGTTTGCCCGGCGCGCGCGGCAGCCTTTGGATTCTTTTCTTGAAGGAATGCCCGCAAGCGCTCGACATCCATCAAGGCGTCGGGAAGCCAGACTATTTGGGACACGATAGCTCACTTTCGCTTCCCCAGGTTGAGAGCCAGGCATCGACGGCTTCATTCGGTATGGCATGGCCGGTTTGTTGGTATTTCTGCCAACGCTCCATGTCTTCGCGCTTTTCACGCTCATACGCTTCTTCGCGTTCGACATATTCCTCGATGGCGGCCTTCATCAGCCAGTGAGGCGTTCGGTCTTTGGCCTGGCTCAGTAGCTTCAGTCGAGCATGAAGAGTTTCGTCCAGCTTGATGCCGGTGCTGATGGTCTTTGAAGTTGTGTCAGTTTGTTTCATGGTGGCACCTCATGCCACTTATTTACACCGAGTAACACCAAGTGTCAATGTCGCTCAGCTCACGGGATTTTTGTTGGTATATTACTATTGATAAAATATGTTATCAATAGTAAATGGGTTCGAATTTGGTCGAGATAAGAGGCCGGATTTTACTGGACGGCTTTGGCAAAATTTGCCATGATCGAACGCAGAGTCCATTAATGAGGTCGACCCATGGCGAGCATTTGGACGATATGGAGGCCACTATCACCCGGCAAGGCTATGGTCTACGGGAATTGGTGCAGAACTTCGACGCCAAACCTGCTGAAATCAAAGCGCTGTTCGCTAACCAACTTGATCCGGTTCGTGCCAGCGAGTTACTGGATCGCATGCGCTTGGCTGGATTACCGATCTGATTTCGCTAGGGTTTCAGTTGCAAATAATCCTGGTTTACGGCGGATGATTGCAGGTTTGCGACAACGATTGCAGGTTCAGTTGCAAATAATCTCGGTTTGAGCGCCCGTCAGTTGCAGTTAATTCCGGTCGAAAATTGCGCTGATTGCTGGTTTGTGGGTTTTCGATTGCAAGCCGCTACAATTAGACGTCGGTGAAGGCCTGTCATTGCGCGAAGCGATACAATCCGTCAGTAACAAAATAATTTTAGCCGAGGTTTAAAGCATGAAAACCATAGAATTAGACGACGAAACGGCGGCGGTTTTAAATGAACTGGCGGGTAATGAACACCTTAGCGTGGGTCAATTGCTGAAAAGGCTGGCGCAAAGCTATCAACAGCAGCAAGACGTAAAGGCGAGTCCCCGCCTACTAACCGATTTTGCCGGTGTTTTGGCGGATTCGCCCTCATTCAAAGGCGACCCGCTCGCTATTCAACAGGCGATGCGCGATGAATGGTCTTAGCTATTTGCTGGATACCAATATCATCATAGGTTTGCTTATAGGCAACCCAGACGCAATTGCCAGATTGGCGGGTATCGATTCACCAAGCTGCGCTTACAGTGCGATTACACGCATGGAGTTGCTGAGCTTTCCTGATTTGACGGATGTAGAAGCGGCGTTTATCAGGCAATTATTGGAACCGATGACCTATCTCGCCGTTAGTCGGGCTATTGAGGATAGCACCATTGAGTTCCGGCAGTTTCATCGCGTCAAATTGCCTGACGCCATTATCGCCGCAACCGCGCAAACACACGGCCTCCAGTTGTTGACACTGGACAAAAAACTAGCCGCCAGACTGTAAAGTCACTTTTATGAACGCCGAATCCATTGTTTCCAAAGTCTGGAGTTTTTGTACCACCCTGCGCGACGACGGCGTGGGGTATGGCGATTATCTGGAACAGCTGACCTATCTGATCTTTTGAAAATGGCTGACGAATACAGCCGGCCACCGCATAACCGCAATGTCGGCATTCCCGCCGAATACAACTGGCAAAGCCTGAAAGCCAAAAAGGGCGCGGCGCTGGAAGGCCATTATGTGGTGCTGCTGCGCGAGCTGGGTAATCAGCCGGGTATGTTGGGGCAAATCTTCACCAAGGCGCAAAACAAGATTCAGGACCCGGCCAAGTTGTCGCGTTTGATCGATATGGTCAACGATACCGATTGGGTGGTGATGGGTGCGGATACCAAAGGCACCATCTACGAGGGTTTGCTGGAAAAGAATGCCGAAGATACCAAATCCGGCGCCGGCCAATACTTTGCGCCACGGGCTTTGATCAAGGCGATGGTGGAATGTGTGCGGCCCGAGCCGGGTAAGTCGATTGCCGACCCGGCCTGCGGCACCGGTGGTTTCTTTTTGGCGGCCTATGACTTTTTAAAAGCCAACTACCCGCTGGATAAAAAGAAGTTGGCATTCTTAAAACACGAAACCTTTTACGGTAACGAAATCGTCGCCAACACCCGCCGCATGTGCTTGATGAATATGTTTTTGCATAACATCGGCGAGATCGACGGCAATAGCGCCATTTCATCCAACGATGCCTTGGTGGCGCCACCGGCAGAAGCCGTCGATTACGTGCTGGCTAATCCGCCGTTTGGTAAGAAAAGCAGCATGACTTTTACCAACGAGGAAGGCGAGCAGGAAAAGGACGATCTGACTTATAACCGCCAGGATTTTTGGGCAACCACATCCAACAAGCAGCTTAATTTTGTGCAGCACATTCGCAGCCTGCTGAAAATCAGTGGCCGCGCGGCGGTGGTGGTGCCGGAGAACGTGTTGTTCGAAGGCGGCGCCGGCGAGTTGGTGCGCAAAAAGCTGATGCAGAATACCGATCTACACACCATTTTGCGGCTGCCGACCGGCATTTTCTACGCCAACGGCGTCAAGGCGAACGTGCTTTTCTTCGATAACCGCGAGGCCAGCCCCAACCCATGGACCAAGGAAATCTGGTACTACGATTACCGCACCAATATTCATCACACCCTGAAAAAGAAGCCGCTGCGGTTTGAGGATTTGCAGGATTTTATCGCCTGCTACAACCCGGCCAACCGCCACCAGCGCAGCGAAACCTGGCACGAACAAAATAACCCCGAAGGCCGCTGGCGCAAGTTCAGCTACGAGCAAGTTCTGGCGCGGGATAAGACCAGTCTGGACATTTTCTGGCTCAAGGATAAATCGCTGGCCGACCTGGATAATCTGCCGGAACCGGACGACATCGCCGCCGAGATTATCGACAATGTGGAGGCTGGGTTGGCTTGTTTTCGGGAGATTGCCGGGGTGTTGGGTTAATGGTTACCTGACGTCGTGGATAAAAATGCCAGCCATTTCTCAGCTAATGATTTACCCGGCTTGGCATAATCAAAGCTGCAAATGCTGCCAGTATTGCCAAGTCGGGTACCTTCTTTCGCTTTGGCTGCCTCTTTGGTGATTTTGCAGTAGTACCTGAAAGGTGGGCATTTTTAATGGTGTCGCTTGGCAAGTACCGTGGTCATTCCTCAGATTGTGACTTGCATCGGAGCAGCCGAGAGGAATTTGCGGCAACATGCATCTAAAAAATTTAACTTGCCACTACTGCTGGGATCGTTCCAATCGGTTTTCACTTGGTCAGCTTTCAAAGTTAAACTGGACAGCCAGCCCACTACACTTTCCGATGCGATTGAGAGATTGCTATTGATTTTGCGTGAGGAAGATAAACGAACTATCGCGGCAATGACCGAGCAGGATTTGTGTGACCTCCATTTTAGTCTTGGTCTACTGATCCGGAATGCTTGGTTGCATCAGGCGGACAGTTATTTGCTCGCTGCGTGCGGGACTCATTCTTCAGATGAAGCTTCTTGTCGGGTTATCGGCACATTATGGCGGGCGTTACAGCCTTAAGGACGTATTATGGGCATACAAGATCGAGACTATTACTGGGAAAGACATCAGGCGGCATCAAAAGCAAACGTTTCTGACTTCGACAATTTGCGCCGACACCGTCCACCACCGACCAACCGGTCTTCTGGGAACTTAAAATACCTCTTAACGCCGGCCATGATACTTTTCAGCCTCTGGTTGGGCACCGATAAGCTTCTAAGGCTGCGAGCCGCACACCATCCAGTATCGCCGACTATTTCAATTCCGACGGGGAACACTCCGGTTGCTATGCCTATTTCTGGGGGGCTTGAAATAGCGGCCGATCGACAAGGACATTTCCGGGGAACCGTGTTGATCAATAATGTGCCGATGCCTTTTTTGATCGATACCGGCGCGACCATGACCTCCATTCCAGCGCGCTTTGCCGATGCCGCTGATCTACCGGTCGGCAGGCCCATTAATAGCAATACCGCGGGTGGACAGGTGATTGATCGGCTGACCCAAATCAATAGCCTGAAAATTGGCAATGCGGAAATCAGAAATCTCGATGCGACGATCAACCAGCATCTGGATGAAGTCTTAGTTGGCATGAACACCTTGAAATATTTCACCATTACCCAAAGCCATAACAGGATGACGCTGGTGGCCAATGGTTCTTCACCGGAACAAATAGTCAGGGCGCCTGTTATGTCCCCGGTCCCAATTCGACCGGCCACACTGGCCGTCGAGCAACCGATTGCAACACCTGAAATTAAGCGAGTGACCAAGGTGAAAAAGACGGTAAATTGCAACGCGCAACAAGTTTGCACGACGACGTATAGCGACCACTAAATGTAACGGCTCGCAATGAAAAATGATCGAACTCAAATATATCGCCGATTTCGGCTCAAATTAAATGCAAATTAGCTTGGATTTATTCGCTCAGGCCATCAATCCATTTCTGTGGGTCCACTTTAACTGCAAATTAAATCAGGCGGAGAGCCAGCCAGTCGACTGGCTGGGTGACAGACTTTTGCTGGACTCATTTGGCAAAGTTTGCCATGATCGGCAACAGAATCCATTACTAAGGTCGAACAATGGCCACGATGAATATTTCCCTCCCCGAACCCCTGAAGGAATTTGTTGATGAACAGGTGCAAGAACACGGTTATAGCACCTCCAGCGAGTATGTCCGCACCTTGATTCGTAAGGATCAGGTTCAACAGGCTGAGCTACGGATTGTCGCGCTCATGGCGGAAGGCTTGGAATCCGGCCCCGCCGTTGCCGTTGATGATGCCTATTGGAAGGCTAAACGCGAGGCTCTCCAGCAGAAGCATCCGGGGCAATGACAAAACCCGTTCGTGTCCGCCCGTTGGCCGACGCAGAAATCGACGCTTTGGCGGATTATATCGCCCGCGACAACCCCCACGCGGCGCTGCGCTTTCTGGAGGCCACACAGCAAACTTTTGATCGCATTCGCGAACAACCTGGGATTGGTTCGCGGCGGTATGCCCACCTACCCATGCTGAGCGGTTTACGTTTTTGGCCAGTTGAAGGGTTTGAAAAACACTTGGTATTTTATCTCGAACGGGAAAACCATATTGACGTCCTGCGAGTTTTACACAGTGCTAGGAATGTGCCTATGATACTTCTCAACGAGGAGTGATAGTTCGGTGGATTGTCGTCAGAGCTATGCTCAAAATCTGTAGCAACAGGATTCGGAAAAAAAGCCGAAAGCCGAAAGCCGACAAAAAATTTTTCTGGCCTTTAGGCGCTGGCCAGCGTTGGAAGAATTGATCCTAAATTCGGTTCTTTCATTTCCAGGCAAAGAGCAATGGCGACGTAGAAGGGTAGTGCGAGACAAGATTGATGCGTTGTTTGAGGAAACGATAAGGAGCGCCGAGGGATACTATAACTATCGATTTTCTACTCGAAAATGCAACCATCTTCATCGTATTCAAGCCGGCGAATCTCCGTTTTCTGAATATTAATCGTCCGGCGATTTAGTCACCATTGGCAATACCTAAATCCCAAAGCACATTGCATTTGCGACAGTATGCGCTCCAACTGTCTGGAACTTCTTTTCTTGAATTTTTTGTTATCGTCTTTCCAAGACAACTTGGACATGTAACATGGTATAGCTTGTAAAAAATCATGGCGAAAACCAGGCAACCATATCCAAGAATGAAAATTACGATATACCCAATAAGATGGTTATTTTTCATTAAAAAGTCTTCAGCCAGATAGACACCTGCCTGACTGCCAATCAGTAGCAATCCAAGACAAATAAAGGGTTTTTTGGGGATGGTAAACGTTTCATGTTTTTTCACGTGCATATGAGCGCCTTGTATTCCGCCTAGCCCCGAAGCGAATCAACCGGCGTGGTAGCGACGGTCGTTGTTGAGTATTGTTATGTGGCTATGACCACTATTTTGGTTCTGTGTTGCATTTTTTTGTTTTTAGTATGCACTGTTATCCAAGGCTTTGGATTGTCCCGGCCGACTTATAGGAGAGCAGAGTTGATTCCGACAGAACGATTCCTTGATGCCATTTTTAACGAATATAACGATGCAGCAATCGAGAAAAAACATTTTCAATACAAAACAGTCGAGCCTATCAAGGCCATTTTTCTTACCGAGTTCATTATGTTGGCAGAAATGCCGGACGGGTACCCTCACTGCATTGCCATATACATGCCTCACACCGACAATTTTATTGTAATAACTGCAGTAGCCTTGCCGAATAACTGGAATTTGTTGAGCGGTTAGTAACTAATGCAGGCGGCGTTCAATTTCTCTAACAATGGCAGCTTTAGTTCGTTGTGGACTATATACAGCACAGATTTAAAGTATCGGTCATTTGCATAGCCCAACAAACAAAACCCTTCGAATTGAAAAAAAAGCCCCTTATTCAGGAGCTAAAATCGAAGGCGACTATTGATGATCGGTATCAAACTTCGCCTGTTCAAATTGTATTAGATCGTCATTGTCCACGCGCTCGTAAATCGCTTCCACGGACAAGGTCAGTTGAATCGAATCGAACGTGACGTGATCCCCCAGATAATAATACTCCGAACGCCAGTCGCGTTTCCGGCGCATCACGATGATCGAGACGATATCCTGTTCGATCAGCACATATTCCTCAAGTGCTGGAATATTGATGTAGTAAAGCAACTTTTTAGTGGTATCGATTTTACGAGTCGAATTCGATAGCACTTCGACAATCAGCAGGGGCGACGTTAGAAAATCCGCATCGCCGGCCGCATTCGTACAATCCACTACGACATCCGGATAAAAGTAGTTCTGGCCGGCTTTCACCTTGGTATCGGCCATGAACGCCTCGCAAGGCCGGCCTTTTAAATGACTGCGAAACTCGCCAAGCACGTTGGCTGAAATCCGCGAATGGTTGTGATTCGCGCCGGCCATGGCCAGAACCCGGCCATCGAGATATTCGTGTTTAGTTTCGGACACGCGCTCGCTCGCGAGGTATTGCGCCTCGGTCATGAAAGACTCGCTGGATTGTAACGTCATCGCTGGTTCCGTAGAGTGTGGAGAGTGTGTGTTCATGCTGGTTTCCTCGAATTGTTATGAAAAACCGTCGGGAAAACAAGCCCCCAGACCGGGAAGCTGTTTCCCGTCCGGGCGGATTGCGATTGAATCGCGTTAAGCGTTAAAACATCCCCCTAACGCGATCGTCAGGGGGATGGGGTTAATCGCCGACAGACTGCTCGGCGTGTATTTTCCTCAGAATGCTATCGAGGACAGTCGGCAATAGCGCGCCGAACCGGCCTCGAAAGTCTAAAGGCTGTTGTTTTGCGTAACGTCTGGCCGCCAAACCTAACCGTTGTCTAACCCAAGGACTGGCCTTGAATTGGCTTCTCAGCCAGGTCAAATAGGCGTCGTCGTCGCCCGTCCAATCCGCCGGCGGCGAAAAGGGCGACTCGGGATGGCCAGGCTCCGTATCCAGCGTTTGCGCGTCGAAGACGAATTTCGAGGTCATGACGGCCGTTCGAGGTCGGTTAAAGCGGGTTCCGCTATCGAAACGGCTGCCAGATGTCCATCAGGGGCAATCTCCACCACGAATCGGTTGCCGTGCAACACTTTGCATCCGGTTAGATCCGGCATCAGCCGTTTCAACGCGTCGGCGGGATCATCGGCGGTATTCGCCACGATGAAGCAGCCGAATTGCTCGACGTCCTGATCGTGACAGGAACCTTGATAGTCATCGTCGTTCTCGCAGAAACGCGACACCTGTTCCAGCACGTCACCCCACTTTTCCTGGCAGGGAATCAGGACGATATCGTCTTGCTCGTTGCCGGTATAAGCACCGTGTGCGTCGATATCAACACTATCGGCGCCGATCCGAATCCGGTAAGCCCGGCAAAACACCGCGGTCACCCAAACCCAGATGCCTTGAAATTGCGCGCGATGTGACTCCTCAAGGATCTCACTCCGCACTTCTTCTTGGCTCAAGTGCCGCAGGTAGGGCTGTACCCAATGCCCGGCGTCGAATCGGTTATCGATAAGCACCCAGCCCTTTTTCCAAGCCAGCAGGTATCGCAAGGCCCCATCGGACTGGAGATCGTCGTCAATCGTCACCAATTGCACTTGTCCGCTTTTGACGGCGGACTGGGTAATTGGTTGGTCAACCATTTCCAGAAAGTCGCCAAACAGGTCGGTATCGCAGACCGGCGGCCGTTGGATGCGGGAGACTAGCGCTTTGGGCAGTTGGTCGACATCGTTGAGTAAGTGTATCAAGCCGCACTCGCGTAGCACCGGGTAGTAGGTCAGGAAATCGTCCGCGCTCAAGGCCGTTTTCAGTGCCATGAGCTGGCTTTCGACCGCCGCGGCGATCGCCTCATGGATCAGCTTAATCACATCGGCTTCATCCACCAATTTGTCGCGATCCGGTAAGCGGGCCATGAATTGAGCGCTATCCAGATGCACGATATTGCCAAGGTGGCTGGTGTCTCCGATACGGTAATAGTGGCCTCGATATACCGGTAGGCCTTGCAAATACACCAAGCAATCCCGGTAATACCGATACGAATCGATCAGGTTGATTAAGCGAATTTCGCCGACCGGCGATGCCACAAACTCCGCCGCCCCGATAGAATCGATGGCGTTGGGTCGCGGTAGCGAGACTCCGTTAAAATGCACCGGAATTGGAAAACCGGCCGCTAATTCCTCCAGGGTATTTTTGAGTTTACCTGGGTCGATATCGACCAGCCGGATTTCGGTCAGACCGTTCCAATCGGTCACCGGCGAAACCTCCACCGGTTGAAACCCCAGGATATGATCGGTATCGACCGAAAAACACCCGCCTTTACTGGATAACCCCAGGTGCCGGCAGGCGAAGATCGCGGATAGAAAACCGACGCCAAAGGCGTGTTCCTTCGCAATCAGTTCCATGTCCCAGCCGGACTCGGCGACGGTGAGCAGGGTTTCGAGCGAATCGATTCCGCAGCCGTCGTCCGTCACGGTCAAGGTGTTGGTATCGGCGCAGTAGTCGAACGCGACATAGCTGGCGCCGGCCCGGCGGGCATTCTGCATCAGTTCACCCAAATACGTCGTCCGATTGGTGAAACTCCACTTCAGACTGTGGACTAAATTTTCAGGGTTTACTTTCAGTTGTAGGGGTGCGTTCATGGTGTTTTTCCTCAATTAAATTGGAACGTCGAGGAAATCGAGACGCACCCCTGGCGGGGAATGTCCGTTTCCCCGAGTCATTGGGTTTTAACGCGCGTCACCGGGTTATCCCATGTGATGCGCGCGGGTGGTGTTAAGCTGCCAGAGCCTCCCCGCCAAACGAATGGCTGGCGTTTCCAGCAAGCCTGTACGGTTCGGTCGCAAGACTAATCCGCGTCGTTTTTCGGAGCGTATCCGTCACAATTCGAATACTGTCCAGGCCGGACAGCTTGAATTGCGAAACGATCGGTCCGCCGCAGACGAGGGATAGGCCGTTTTCCTGTTCTTCGTCCAGATTGATATCGCCCCAATCGCCGTTGGCATGTCGGTCCAACAACGCTGTCATTTCGACACCGCAGGCGGTTAACAACGCCAGTGCGGCGATAGAGGTTTGTATCCTTCCGTTTGAGAGTGATACGAGTGCAGTCATGGTTCCTTCTCCAAAAATGACGGGGAACACAGGCTCCCGTACGGGAAAGACAGTGCTCCCCGCAAGGGTGGTTTCAAAAAGGCTCAGGGTAATATTCGTCCGGCAACAACACTGTTGTCGCCGAATGATCGGCTTTGGTGATGACCCAGACGGTGTGTGCGTCATTAATCCGATACACCGACATCAGTTGACCGCCTTCAGCCAACACAAATTGTTCTAACACCGGATCCTCTACGGCCCAATCGGCAGCGTGGCGCGAGAGCAAGTAGCCCGCATCGAGCAGCATGTCTTCCAGCAGAGCGAGTACGCCGGGTGTTACCACCGTGGTACCCAGCCGGAAGGGCTGTTTTTGCGGTTCATTCCGGATCAGACGGACGGCGTAACTTTCCGCGACCCGCGCGTCGATGGCAGCCGAAAATTCCGCGATTGCCTTCCGAATCGTGTCGGCATTGGCCGTTTCCGGCAATGTTACGAGTAGCGATTCCAGGATATTGCGGCCTTGACTGTCATAGCCGGCGGTCACTACCCATTCGTTTGCCCAGTAGCTTACGAATACATAGGCCTGCTTGCGTCCGACCGCGGTGGCATAGCCTTTCGTGGCGATGGCCACGCTGTTGAGCGCGACCCAGCCTTGGTCCGTCAAAGATTGCTGTACGCTGCGTTTGATGGCGGCGTCATTGTTTTGTGGTTGGTCTGTCATGGTGATTTTCCTCAGAAAATGCCCCGACAAGCCGCACCCAAACGGGTAGGGTACCCGTCGGGGTTAAATACAATGTCAATCGCGCCCGGTTACTGCAGTGCGTGCCAATACCGCGTCGCTTCAGCTTCAGACAAAAAAGCGGCCTTCTGCCGGTCGTTCACCCAAACTTGCCAGGGTAAATCGTCGTTTTCGCACTCGATTAGCCCGTGCTTGTCGACGGGCAAGGCAAAGCGTTGGCCTTGAATGAAGGCAGCAAACGCATTTGCCCGCCGTTTGTTTACAAAGCCGGCATGGACTTGGCCGTCGATCGTGACCGACCACGGATAATCGACGTGGACCCCTTTTTGGATGGCAACGTCGCCAACCCGAAAGGTCGGGTGCTGATAAATGGTCCGAAACGGACTGTCAATCCGCACGATACAGTGGTCCAAAATAGCCGGACCGCCGCTTTCACCGGGTTCGATCAGCAACGGCACCTTGATCTTGCCGCATGAGCGACCGATAGTGCCGATGACATCGTTCTCGTCGAACCAGGACTGTCCCGTTGCCGGGTCGCCATAGTACAAACGGATTTTCCGTTGCGTACCCTGGACTTCCTCAAGCAGAGCAATGACTTCTTGAGGCGTGTCCTCGTGATAACAGGTGCCGGACGGCAGACGCTGATAGCGAACTGTATTCCCGTGACTGGTCTGTTCAATAATGTGGTGTTGCATGATGTTCTCCAGTTGAAGCGGGAACACCACGCCCCAGTCGGGAACAGGTATTCCCGCAGGGTAAGGTACTGGTGAGACCAGTAGTTAACTTAAGATAGGGTCGGTCTTTGGCTTAATCGAGGAGTAAGCTTGACGCCAATACTTTTTCACAACAAGCCATGCTCAGCGAATGAATGCACGGTTTCGCCGACGATGAAGTGATCAAGTACACGAACGTCAATCAAGGCCAAGGCTTCTTGAAGTTTTGCTGTAATCGCGCGATCGGCCCGACTAGGTTCGCTAATCCCCGACGGGTGGTTATGCGCCATAATCAGAGCTGCCGCATTATGGTGCAGCGCAGCTTTGACCACTTCGCGCGGATACACACTAGCGCCATCAATCGTCCCCCGGAACAATTCATCGCAAGCGATAACGCGATGTTGATTGTCCAAGAACAAACACAGAAATACTTCGTGCTCGTATGGCGCCAACTTCAATTTGATACAGTCCTTCGCGTCGTCAGGACTGTTCAAGGGTTCACCTCGACTGAACGTGCGGTTGTAGATCTTAATGGCCTCTGATATGACATCCTGTTCATCAGCCTTACGATAACGATTATTGGTTTCTTGAATGAATAACATGGGCTTTCTCCGGTAATCTTAAAATGTGGAGAAAGCCGTCCCCTGCCGGGGTAGACTTTCTCCGGAAGGGTTGTCAAAAATATTCAAAGCCTCGTCAGCGATGTCTACCGACGTTGACCGTCGGCAGAACATATTTTGCTAAAGAGGCTCAATTACGACGCCAAAGGCAGATCTTGATTGGACTCCAAGGCATCAATCCATTCCAGCAAATTGCGGTTGACGGGTTCATTCGCCAACATCGCATCCGGATCGATCCCTCGGCTGGCCAGTACCGCGCTCATTGCCTGGGCTAAAAGGGTGTTGCCTTTTTCCCGTTCCGACTCGCCGCCGTGCTTGATGGCCCAAAAGGGATCGAAGCGTAAGTGTCTGGTGCCGCTTGGACACTGTTTATTTACCTCGGCATGAAATGCCCGATCGAGCGATTCAGCCTGTTCGAACTGCTGCCAGAAACCTGGACCGGCTTGAGTATCCACCGGCGGTAACCAGCGTCGCCGACAGCCAACCCAACGGTTCATGCGGTCGATCAAGGTCTTGCTTTTCGGAAAAAAGTGGATGGTCCCGGCGCCCGGATAGTAACGAACGTCAAAGTAACTACTGCTTATCCGTTCACCGTCCTTAAGCGCACTGAAATGCTGCCTAAACACCGATACCAAACTTACTTCCGCTTCGGTCTTGCCGTCGAGCAAGGCAAAGACCTTGTCGAAATCGGCTAGAAGTTGCTCCGAATTCCAGTCAAGACCTGTGTGGTAGGACTCGACTTTATGCCCTGGCAGTACGAAGCGTGTGGTCTTGATCCGCATCCCCAGCGTGCGGTGTTTATCATTGGATTTCCACCCCATGTAATACACTGCATTGTCGCTGTGGTAGCGCGTGATCAGATCGAACACATCGCAGACCATGCTGAGTTGAATTTCACCTTGCTGATCGATGATGCCTTGCAGAAAACCGTAAATATTCGCCACGGTAAATTCCAAAGACTTTATCGATTCGAAATCCGACTCCAACCGCTTTTGCGCCGCCGATGACAATCGTGACTTGACCTGAGTCGAACGCAGAATGCTACTCCACGCGCGATTTTTCAGGTCCTGATAACGTTCGTACAGCGTCTGCTTCACCGCATCCAATGACGAATCGTCTACAGTGTGCACACCGCCACCACTCAGCTCACCCAGGGTTTTACCTAGCATGGCTCGATAGCGGCTGGCACGGGCTTCACTGAATACAGCCTGCCGTGTCGCTTCGAAGGCGGCATCGAACATCAATACCGCGTTATCGATATAAGCAGTCGGTAAGGCTAACTCCTGGGGCACATGAAATGCGCTGGCCAAGTCGTCCGCTTCACAACGATCCTGACGCAAATTGTCCAAAATATTGCCGAGGATCTCCTGTTCGAAGGTTGAGGTTTTTTTCAACCAGATCAGGGCAATTTCGACGTTGGTTTTGCGTTCGGCATCTTCGCCGGCGAACATGTCCGATAAGAACTCCACCTCGCCATGCTGTTCGATCAAACGCACTAACAGCTGGCGTTCTTTCGAAAATGGATTCCGTACGGTTTCGGCATTGAGGATGGCGACGATTTCAGCGTCGAACAAGATGTCCCAGGCCTTCAGCACGTGCTGAGCGCCCTGTGCAAAAGGCGGATTCATAATGCAGTGCGAGTAACTGCTGCCGTTTTGAAACTGCAGGAAATCCAACCCGACCACCGTGTAGCCTTGCGCACGTAACACCGCATGCTTACGCATATCGATTTCGACGCAATCAATCGGTACCCGCTGGTACTGTTTGAATGGCTTGCCTTTGAGCAAATGGCCTTCGCCGGCCGATGAATCCAGGATCCGCACAAACCGGGTGTTCTTGAACTTTGCCCAAGCCTTGATACTCAGCGCTTCCGTCGAGGCATAGTATTGAAAGGGATCTCTCATGACATTCTCCAAAAAAAGGGGAATGCCACGCCCCGGTCGGGAACAGACATTCCCGCAGGGATTGATAATGAGGCTCGCCGCGGATATCGCGAAAAGCCGAAGGATGATTAAGCGTCTGGGTCTGAATCAGACAATCCCAGTGCTTGTTTAGCTAACGTTAACAATTGGTCCAAATTGTCCCAATCGATACTGCCGCCGGCGTCTTTACCGCGCTGGTAGGCGTCGATCAGACCGCGGCACACTGCCATCGCGGTGCGTTCTTGACGTAGCTTCACCACCGAGGCATCGGCCTTGGGCCAGACGTCGACCGCTTCGACCTGCCAACGCAGGGTTTCGCCGTCGACTTCCTCGAAGTCGTCGAACAACAGCGGCATTTCCGGGGTGTCGTCCCAGATGGTACCGTCGTCGAAGGCGGCTTCTGCCACCGCTTGCGCGCCGTCTGCCGACTCTGCGACGATGCCGACTACCACCCGGTGCGTGTAATCGAGGGTGTACGTCACGGCGTAGGCCGGTGATGGGTTCTCCTCGGTCAGCACCTCGCTGTGGTAGGGTGAGATTTCGGCATTGCACGATGGGCAACGGTCGTTGCAGGCGCAATTCCATTCGTCGTCCCATTGGATCTGGCAATAGGGACAACGGTATTGGTTCAGATACAGAATCTCCGAAACCGGAGCTGGTAAGAATGACATGGCAATACCCTCCGTGATCGGCGGGAACCGCCACCCTGCAGGATGGAGTCCCGCCAGGGTGAATAAAAAACCGCCGGCCGCGCGGGCAAACGGTTGCACTTTAAATAAGTCGTTGTAAGGTCTGCGTACGCTTCCTTTTTTCAAGGTACGACGATGAACCCGATAATGACCCGATTAGTGAACTGGGTGAAGTGGCTGGATCGAATCATCGATCCACCACCTAAACCCCGGTCACAACCCGAACCAAAACCGATGGCGATTCTGGTAGGGCCCGGCAAACGCCACTTCGATTTGTATCGAAAAATCCTGGAGGAATTGAACGATGCCGAAGTCGGCGTGTTAACCAAACTGCGCGATCCCCAGGTTGCAGGACCGCTGTTAGCCCGCATCCGCGCGCTCCGGCAGGAGACGATCGTTGAGATTGCGCCTCAGCTCGGGCTCGATGTCGAGCGGGAACTGAAGAGCAACAACGTCTTCCACCTGCCTTCGGATAGGGCCAGGCTGCACTGACCGCCGATTAATGCACGGCCGAACGCGAGCCCTCTTTGCCGCTGCCAAGCGCTTTGCGCAATTCAGAGGCTGGATTCGGCCTTTTGGCCTGTCCTTCCATCTGCGTTTTGCGGCGCTTTTTTGCAGGCTGCGCGAGCAGTTCCTGTGCTTGGGCCAAACTGAGTTGCAATTTGGCTATTTCAATGTCCGCAAGCATAATCGCTTGGGTTTTCTGTTTAACCTGCAGCTCGATATCGAGTGTTTCGAGCCGGTAGGTCGGACGGTTGTTGCGTTCCAAAATACCCTGCCTTACGGTTTGGGATAAGGTTTCCCAATCCGTTGCCGGCAGGCTGTTTTGTGCGGTAAAGCGGGGTGGTAGTAGGGCCGGCATTACAGAAGCTTGGCGCAAGCGTGCTGTTTGCCATAACGCCCAGTGCTGACTAAACCAGAGCCGGGCGGACTTGAGAGTATGCCAGATCACCCGGATGGCCAGGATGAATAGGGCAAGAATGATCGTGCCTAAAATGAAGTGCATTGAAACCTCCTTCCGCAATGGAAGAACATGCTTCAAACGCACGACCCGGTTCGGGCGATGGCGCCCGAAGCGGGATGGATAAAGGCTTGTAACAAGCCCGATTAAGGATCGGCATTAACGCAACCGATACAAGCAAAATGGATTTTGCTCGCCGCCTGAAGACGGAACGCCGGCAGAAGCCGGAATCAGCATTCTCGAAAGAACGCATGAAGTCGATTTTTTCATGTCCCGTCGCTGACGACGCATGAAAAAACCGGCTGATATCGCACACCGCCACTGTAGCCCGATCCGGCCGGGCGTGCAATAGGGAAGGGTGTCGATACGGGCAGGACTTCATCAAGGATGAAGTTCTGGCCACGCATCGACACGATTCAAGTCACCTAAGCGCTCACGCCGCCAATAGCATGGCTTTGGACAGTGCGAACAGCTGAGGCCTCAATTCAGTCAGGTCATGAATGGTGAGGGCGACCGGAAACAAATGGCCAACCTCCACCCCTAAGCCGATGCCGAGGGTTTCGATGCCGCTGTCACGGCAACGCTTTAAGATCGACAGCGTGCCCGGTAAATCGTTGGGTACGCCGTCGGTCACCGTTAACAGCAGTTTGCGCGGTTCGCGGCATTGCAGCAATTGCGCCGCGGCAAACCAAACGGCTTGCGTCATCGGCGTGGTATAGGCCGAAAAGACCGAAAAACGCCCCAAATTGTCGCGGACTTTTTCGCCGTGCCGTAACACCTGGTGCACCGATTCATCGTTGGCGCCGGGAAAGGCGGTGATTGCCGGATTGACCCCTTGAATACTCTCCAACGCGAGGGCCAAGGCCATCGACGCTTCCAGGGCCAGGGTCAGCAAGCTCACTTTTTCACCCTGAATGACAAGGGTTTCGCCCATGCTTTCGGATTTGTCCAACAAGATATGCACCGCACAATTGGGCGCAACTCGTTGCCCGGATCGGCAAAACACCCGCGTATCGCCCAACGCAAGTTTGGTTAAGCGGCGAGGATTGATACGTCGACCGTTTCGCGCGGCTTGCGGCCGATTTTGCTGGTGGGCTTGCACTGCGCTTTGCAACGCGACCCGCAGGGCTTTGCTGTTCTGCTCCACCCGGTTTGCTAAGGCTTGGCCGACTAGCCGACTACCTTTCGGAAACAGACCGACCGGTAGCGTACATTTTTCGGCAGAGTCCGGCGTCAAACCCAATTGCGATTTCGCCGTCTCGAACCAATCCTGTTCCAGGTCTTGCTCGGACGTGATGCGCAGCTGGTCCATTAAAGACGGCGTAGCACTATCGTCCTGTTGGGCTGGTTGATCCGTTCCGGACGAAGCGTTATCCGCACCCGCCGATTCGTTTCCAGGCTCGTCGTCCTGATCGGACGGGGCCGGGTCTCCGGGATCGGTCAGGTTTTCGGCGCCGTCTGCGTCTGAGCCGGACGATGACGAATCCTCGTGCTCGGTGTTCGTGTCGGATGAATCGTTATCATCTTCAGGGGTGGCGTTGTCGCCATCCTCCGAATCGGAGTCCGAATCACCGCTAGCCGACGTGTTCGTCGGTTCGGTACATTCCTCTTCGAGCATCGCCAAAATCCGATCGGTCAGATCCAGACAGTCGCGTTCACAGGTTAAACCCTCCGGTACTTCCGACAATAAGCCTTCCAAGCGAATCAAAGCGCCGCGTGGAAAACATGCACGCAAGGCCTCTCGGGTGGCGTCGACTAAGGGTTCGAGAACCGTTTGACTCAACACCTTGGCTCGAAGCCGTTTCAGAATGTAACCGAACAGGACGTTGCCGGGATGATCGGATGCGGTCTGGGCCGTTAAGCGACCTTCGGACACCAACTGTTCCACCGCCTTTGCCAGGGTCAAGCGGGTGCCCGGATAGACCTTGGCCAGTTCATGCTCAATGCGCACGTCTTCGATCGCGCCGCAGATACGCCGACGCAGAACCGAGTCACCAAAATCGAGCTGAAAGTCCGAAAACCGAATATGCGCCGCTTCATGGGCCAGATAGCCCCACGCGTAGTTCTGGTACTGCGGATCTGACCCGTTGTAGCCCGGTAGTTGTATCGATTGGCCGTCGGTGTAGGCGTCAGTACCGCCGACCGAGACCGAAATGCCAAAGCGGTTGCCGATCGCGGCCGCCACAATGGGAAACGCGTGTTCTAAAGTTTGATGCATGGCTTGCTCCTTAAAAAACAAGGGGCAAGCCACAGCCCCGAGGGGCGTGTCGCATTGCCCCGATAGGGTGATGAAAAAAACGCTTAGAACCAGAATTCGGTCACCGCTTCCTCCGGTAGTTTGGATTTGTCGGTGCCGTGGGTATCGGGTTCGTTGTCGTTGTCGGATCCGAGCGCTTGCGCAGCCAACGCGGGCGGTGCAACGGGTAGAACCGGCCGCGAAGCGATGTCGGCAAAGGATTGAGCTTCGCCTTCATCGTCGGTAAACAGATCGTCTAACAAGCCGGCAAACAGATCTTCCGGGTCCACCATGGGCGGCTCCTTCGGTTCGAGCAGGCTGGTTTGCACTGGGGCGATCACGGCTGCCGATATCGGCGATGCCGGATGCCCTGACGACAACACGTCATCCGCGTCTTCGTCGTTCGTTACCTTGGACGGGTTCGACGACAAGCCTTCACCGTGACGGCGAAGCTTGTCGGGATCGGCCAATAGCATGGTCATTGCCATGATCTCCTGCAGCAAGGCCCCCTCGATCGCGCCGCGATTGGGGATTTCTTGCAGTACGCCATCGATCCAGGTGACGATCGGTGCCACGCGATAATCCAAAAAGCTCAAGCCATCCAGTTTGTCGCGAATCCGCTTAATCGGCCGCAACGCATTCCGGGTGACCTGATCTTTTCCGATCAAGGATTGTTCCAGCAATAACTCGGCGTCGTTGGCCACTTCTTGAAACAACTGGCCGCCGATCGAATCGATTTGCTGTTCCAGCCGTGCCACATCTTTCGGGCTGGAGGCTTCCGGTTGTCGGATGGCGACCACCATGAAGTCGAAACCCAACTTCGTGGCCACGTACGCCATAGGGTCGATCGCCTTTTCGATAATGCCGGCAAAGCTCGGATGCTTTTTGATCCAATCGCGCACGGCGTCGTCGTAGCCGGCCAGGAACTTCGCTTTATTAACCGCGAATTCCTGAGCGACTTTTTCCAGCTCGCTCACGATGGCGTCCGCGTGTTCGACCGGCACCACAAAACCGCCCATGAAGCGGGTGCCGACCCGTAAACAGTGGCGTTCGGCCGCTTTTTTCAAGCGATTGAAGTCAGCCAACTGGTCTGGATCGAGCAAACGTTTCGAGCCTAAGCTGGCCAAGTCCTCGGGCGGTAATTCACTGCCGTCGGCCAGTACCAGATCTTCTTTGCGCAATTTTTTCCGCGCGCCGTAGATGTTGGCTTGGATTTTGACCAAGACCACACGGTCCAATATTTGATTACACTTCGTCATAGTGCCTCCTTAAAAGAGGCCTACGACAGCCCCGGAGGGCAGTGTAAGCCCCTTCCGGGTTGATAAAGCCTGTTGAAAGGCGGGTTCAAAAAAGTAAAAACCGTGACCGGTTAAAACCAGTCACTGTCCATTTCGCCTAAAGCGGCAACCAGATCCAAGGACGGCAACAGCAAGCCCAGTGCTTCAGCCACAGGCCGGATCTGCACTAGGTTGGTACCGAATAGCTGTAACACCTCGGATTCCTGGTGTAAGTTGGTCGAGGTTTCGCGAGACGCATCGGTGACAATGCCCACGTCGATGCCGACGAAGCCGGCTTTTTTCAACGCCGTTAGCCATAACCAGGGGGCAATGCCGTGTTCCGGGTGTATTTGGCCGCTGGTGTCAAAGCCGCGGCCGATTTCACTTAAACGCAGCAGCGAGTCCCAATCCGGCCAACCCACATAACTCAAACCAAGGTCTTGCTGCCAGCGGTCGATACAAGATCGCCACTGATGTAAGGCGTGGTTTACGGCAAAGACGACCGGTTGCGGTGCGCGGCATTCGACTTGCCAATACAGCACCGACATGTCACACCTGCCAATCGCTGCCGAACACGTCTTGCGCCAACCGATGGATGGCCTCGCGTTCGGCCGCATCCCCCCGCAGAACCAGCGCCCGATCCAAGGCATAGGCCAGGGCGTTCGGGGAACCTTTGTAGTTGGCACTGAGCTGGGCCCAACGCAACAAGCTGCGGGTTGACATGGTGATCGAGAGCAGACCAGACGAATCGCTGCCGCCAATAAAGACCTTGCGGATCTCGTTGGCCAGCTGAATCATGCGTTCCCGAATGCTCAGGGGCATGGTCGGGACCGTGCGTTCCAGCATACTCATTTCGTCGTCCGGTTCCGGATAGCCCACTTCCATCAAACGAAAGCGGTCCATAAAGGCCACGCTTTGACGCATCACCCCTTGATACAAGCCCGACTGGTCGCCGGCGCCGGCACTGTTGCCGGTTGCAACCAGACGGAACTTCGGGTGCGGCATGACGACTTCGTCGGTGGCCGCAATCATCAGCGGTTTGCCTTCGACGATATCGTTCAAACCCAGCAATTCGGCCGGGTCGGTCGCATCGATTTCGTTGAGCAAGAGCACGTGGCCGTGGCGCACGGCGCTGGTCAACGGGCCGTCGGTCCATTTCATCGTGCCGTTGCCGGTTAAGACGAATTGGCCCAACAAATCGTTGAACTCAAGCCGGCCATGACCGGCAACGGCATGCACACCCCAGTGTAAGCGCGCGGCTGCTTGCTCAACCAACGAGGTTTTACCGGAGCCCGTGGGACCGGTGATATACAGTCCATCGCCATTCGGATTCCGAAAGAACGCCAGGACGTCGCGCAATGGCTCGCGCCGAAACACATACGGTTTTTGGACCGGCACGAATGGATTATTTGCCGGGACAAAGCCTTCGACGGTCATCGAGGCCGGTGCGGATACGCCGAAGGTATCGGCGACGGAATACTGTTGGTACATACTGCCTCCTGATTTAAGAGTGACTCCCGAAATAGAAGGCGTGCGCCCCCGGTAGGGAAGCGAACCTCCCTTGCGGGGTTGATTAATGAGTCATAGCGGTTACGATGGTCTAAACCATTGAGGGCTCCGATATGATTCGACTAGGGGATAAACTACGTTTAAGCGACCGGGAACAGCACGCCTTTCGGGTGATGACCAATCGCGCCGCGCCGCCGAAGACGTTGTCGGAGTACAATGCGGCCTTGCAAGTCGCGGCCGATGCCGTGCGGGATAAGGACACGAGTGCCGAATCCCGCTTGCTGCAAGCCGTGTTACTCGGCGAATGCCTCCAACAGGAGTAATTCGGCCAGAAGGTGGGCTTTAGCTTCGCCGATCGCCTTGCTCGCCAGCAATTGGCGTAAGGTGTCGGCTTGGCCGCGGTCGACGAGCGATAGCACCAAGGTGGTGGCAATTGACTCGTTGAGATCCCGGAAGATATCGGGATGATTCAATAAAGCGCCTGCGACCGTGGCCGGTTTTAACGCGGCCAGTTCGAGGATCTTATCCGCCGTGGACATGGAGGGTTCGCGGCGTGGCAATTTCGAAACAGAATTGAGGTTCATGGTCGTATCTCCTATAAAAAAGGGAGACACGCC
>NZ_CP196840.1:0-7326 GCF_059331595.1 Methylomonas sp. PHL2-19 | reverse complement strand
TTCCGACTTACGGCCTCCGTCGGCCTTGTTTTGAATCCGCCCTCTCTAATATCCAGGATAAACGAAATCATATTCCCCGGTTCGCATCCGATGCGCTATATCAAAAGGATTTACAACCAAACCGATTTCAGCGTTTTGATTGTCGCCCTCTAATTTGCCTACCCGTCTAAATTCCTCATTGATTTTCCAGACATACCAATTATTAGATATTTTCACTGGCTCCTCGCCAAGTTTATGACCATGATCATTGGTGCCTCTGAAAAGCGCATTGACTTCGCCATCAAATGGTACTTTACCTACCTTCTCCCAAACGCCCAACTTGACACCCAAATTAGTCACACAGTGGGCATAAAAGATAACTTCATCTTTAACAATTTCGGCCAAGTTAGGCTTTTCGTCAATAGGGTACGTTTTTTTAAACGCCCTAATGACATCACTGTTTAGCTGTGTCAGATCATTAGCAATATATTGAAAGTATTGCTTAGTTCTGTCGTCGACTTTGACGCAAAATATATCCCCGATTTTAGTAACGACTCTTGCCATAATAATCCATACTGCATTGCTTTTAATTTTTACCGGGAGCAATCGAATTGATTTTATTCAAAAGCTGTCCACCATCTTTTCCTAAACCGTATTTATCGATCAACTGTTGTTCAATCACTTTGGCTTCGCTTCTCAATAAATTTACAGCGCCATCGATAACGTCATACCTCAAAAATTCCTTACCTGTTCCTATTGAATTGAGATGTTCGTTAAATCTAATCGCGGCATCTCGCATGGTAATACCGACATATCTAACGACACCGGCCGAATCAAGTCCTTGGTAAACCACGTTGGTCACGCTGTTGGTGACTTTACCCACAGAGCCAATGCCGACAAAATTCATCGCAAAATCGAATTCTTTCTGTACAGTCTCCGGTGTTCTAGTCGACGAATAATTTGCAGGTACCGGCGGAAACGAGGTGAGATCTCCACCAATTTTCCCCGCCAGCATCCTTGCATCAGCCGCAATCAACCCGCTCGGATCATTGCGATTAAACGGATTATTCCCCACATAGGCATACAGATTCAAGCCATCCTGGTAGCCAATCGGATCGGTCTGCAAGAACCGGCCGATGGCGGGCGAGTACATCCGGGCTTTGTAGTAGTACAGGTTGAGCGGGCCAATCAGCTGCTGGCCGGTGTAGCGGAAGCGGACGCCGGTGGTGGCATTCGGTTCGCCGTAAGGGCCGTAGCTCAAGGTGGCGGTACTGGTGCCGGCACTGTTGGCGGTGGCGACGATGCTGCCTTGGTGGTCGCTGTACAACCAGGTTTTGTTGGTGGTGACGGCGCCTTCGTACCAGACTAAGGGTTGGTCAACGCCAGGGCCGTGTACGTAGCGTCTCAGCAGGGTGCCGGTGCTGTTGTATTCAGCCACCAGGTCGCTGCCGTCGTAGCTCAGGTTGGTGACGACGCCCGCCAGGG
Organism: Methylomonas sp. PHL2-19; assembly: GCF_059331595.1. NCBI lineage: Bacteria > Pseudomonadati > Pseudomonadota > Gammaproteobacteria > Methylococcales > Methylococcaceae > Methylomonas > Methylomonas sp. PHL2-19. Next base: position 5,862 of record NZ_CP196840.1, on the reverse strand, counting down.
TGGTTTGACTCAAGCGGCCGGCGCCGTCGTAGGCCAGGCTGTTGGCCGAGCCGGTTTTGTTGGCGCTGGTCAGCTGGTTGTCGAGGTTGTAGGCATAGGTCCACACCCCGTCGCCACCCAGGTTGCCGTTGGCGTCGTAGCTTAAGGTGCTGCCGGCGGCCGTGGCGTATTGGTTCAGGCCGTTGGCGGTGTAGCTCCGAGTACCGTTGGTGTAGCCGGTCCATTGGTAGCTGTTGTTGGTCCAGCTGGCCGCTTTGATGTCTTGCACCTGGTTGCGGGTGTAGCTCCAGGTGTTGTCCTGGGCGGTGCCGGCCAGGTTTTGGGTCAGGCTGGCCAGCGCCGATTGCGCGTCGTAGCCGGTGACGGTGGTGGTGCCGTTACCCAGGGTGACGGTGGTGCGCCGCGACAGGTCGTCGTAGGCATAGCTGGCCAGGCTGACGGTGCCGTTCTCCAGCAGGGCGGTCGGCCGGTTGAGGGCGTCGTAGCTGGCGGTGATGTAGAACGCGGTGGCTTCCGGCCAGGTGGTGCGGGTGCGGTTGCCGGCCGGGTCGTATTGGTAGGCCAGGGTTTTGCCGCCGGCGGTGGTGCTGGTCAGGCGGCCGGCGTTGTCGTAGACGTAGCCGATGGCGTAGCCGGTTTTGTTGGCGGCGGTTTTACGGCCCAACAGGTCGTAACTGAAGCTGATGTTGTCGGCGGCAGTCGGATAGGTCCGGCTCAGCAGACGGTTGAGGTTGTCGTAGGCCAAGGTAATGCTTTGACCGTTACGTTTGCGCAGGCTGGTGACGTTGCTGTTGGCGTCGTAGGCCACCTGTTCGTAGTCGGTGGCCGAGGAGGCGCCGGCGGTGACTTTGTCCGGATACAAGGTTTTCAGTTTCCGGTCGTGACCGTCGTATTGATAGGTGGTCAGCTGGTTTTTGGCATCCTTGACGGTAACGGCCAAGCCGTTGTTGCTGTAGGTGTAGGTCGCATAATTCTGCGCGATACCGGTGCCCACGGCTTTTTTGAGGATCTGGACACTGTCGTCGGCGTTGTAGACGGTCTGGGTGACGCGGTTGCCGCCGTCGGCCGCCGGCAGGTTTTCGGTCAGGGTATTCAGGCGATCCAGGTTGTCGTAGACGTAGTCGGCGACGGTGACCGGTGCGGCCGCGGCCGGACAGGTGGTGTCGGCCGTGGTGGTGCCAGGACCCCAGGCTTTCAGCAGTTTGCCACTCGGGGTGTAGCTGTTGCAGGATACCAGCCATTGGGTACCGATCTGCGCGGCGCTGCGGATCAGGCGGCCGTCGGCGTCGTAAGCTTGCTTGGTCAGTTTACCCAAGGCGTTTGTCAGCTGTATCGGCCGCCGTTGGTTGTCGTAAGCGGTGGCTACGGTGTCGGTGACGTCGGTGCGTGGGCCGTTGACTTGGGTCAGGTTACCGACCGCATCATAAGTATAAGTGCTGGTCAGGTTGAGCTTACCGGTACCGGCATCGGCAACCACGGTTTGCGGCACGTATTTGTTGGTGGCGTTATAGGCCGTGGTGTTGGTGACGCTGTTGGTCGCCGTGGTTTTCTCGGTCACCGCAGTCGGCAAATAAAACGCGGTGTAGCCGGCCGGGGTGAAGCTGGTGTAGGCATAGGTCGTTATAGGGGCTACGCCGGCGGCATCCACGGGACGAGTGATGGTGAAAGGCAGACCTTGCGCGGTGTAGGTGTAGCTAGTCACTTTGCCTTTCGGGTCGGTAACGCTAGCCAGGTTGTTGAACGCGCTTTCGTAGGTATAGCTGGTTAGCAGATTGGCCAGTCCGGAACCGGCTTTGGCGACGCGGGTTTCGGTCTTGACGTTGTGGGTGCAGCGTTTGGTGGTGCCGCCGCAGGTGACGTCGTCGTAGGTATAGGTGACGTAGTTGCCTTCGGGCAGGACCGATTTGGTCAAGCGTTCTTGGCCGTCGTAGGTGTTGGTCACCACCTTGCCCAAGGGATTGATGGATTTCAGGACTTTGCCGAAACTATCGTAGTAAGAGACTTTGCTGCCGCCCAAGGGATCCAACTCTTCGGACCGGCTGCCGGCAAAGTAATAGGTGTAAAGCTTGCCGTTGGCGTTGGTTTGGGTTTGTACCCGGCCCAGGCTGTCATAGACGTTGGTCGCGAAAGCCACGGTCGGATTGCTGGGATAGAAGAATTTGGTGATGCGGCCCGGCAGGTCGTATTGGAAGGTGGTGTTTTTCGCGGTGGCGTCGGTAGACGTGATTAAGTTGCCGCTGGCGTCATAGGCATAGCCGATACTGCGGCTACCGTCGCCCACGGCGGTGATCCGGCCCGAGGTGTTGGTCAGGGTCAGGGTTCTGCCTAAGCTGTTTTGCACTTGGGTCAGGTCGTTGCCGGTGTAGGTGAATTTGACCTGCACGCCGCTGGCATGGTTGAAGGTGGCAATCTTGCCGGCTGCGTTGAAGTTGAGTTTGTCCTTGTGCAGAGTTTCATAGCTGTAGGTGTTGTCGGCGTTTTTGATTAAACGCGCAGCGCTGCCCGGAGGCGCGTTGTAGGTACCGTCCGGCAGTTTGACGAACACTTCGCCGTTCAGGCCTTGTTTGACAATCACGGTGTTGCTGAGCAACTGGTCGCCGAACCAGCGTTGGCCGACCGTGGCCACCACCATTTTATCCAGCGGCTTGGCGGCATCGGTCAATAGATCCAGGGACACCAGCTTTTCAACGATGGTATTCACTGCATCCAGCGCCGAGTCTTCACCCAACCCTTGGAAGCCATCGGAGTTAACCACAGCCGTTGAAGCAAAGTTATGGGTCCAACCTTTGCCCAAGGCGCCAGTTTGATTGCGGGCACTGGAGCTATACAGTTTTTGGAAGCTCAGGGCATGAGGAAATGAACCCACACCGGTATTCAGATCATCATGGGCATAAAGGAAGTTTCCTGTGAAAGTGTCGATCGGATCGTTATAGACTCCACTAAAATAACTGCTGATACGTTCCAAACTCAAACCACTAGTATCCGCAGAAGCATTAAATAGGGATGACGATAATGTGTTGATAGAAAAACCGCCCAACAGGCCGCCGCTGATAATCGAACCGATACTGGTCGAACTGCCGGACGCCAGGATATCGAAGTAGCCAACCCCGCTCCAGGAGCCTTCGGCCAAGTTACAACGGGTTGGCAAAATCAACCGGTGACCGGCATTCACGGTATTTTGAAATGATGTCAAATAGGACGCGCACGACACCAGGTTAGGTTGCACCGCCGAGGCATAGTTGGCCGAGGTAGCGTTGAAAATCTTGTCATTGTTGGTTGCCGCAATATCGATCAACTTGACGGTGGATACAGCACCAACCCCTGCAGTCTGTTGTACGGCTGTGGACTCGAAAATACTGGAATGCATCGAGTCGCTGAAGAACACCGCCGCCTCTTTAGCCGCATCAGCTGTTTGGCTGACCACCCCCAGCACGTTGCCTGGTAGGTCGACATAAGGTGCCGTGTTGTAACCGGCGATCCCGATTTGGTGGTGGAACAGGGTATTGGTTTTGGCGATACGGTCAGCCACATAGTCCGCCGCATTCACTTGCGCGATCCAGCTTGAGGACAAAGTCGCCAAACTGGAGCCTAGCACCACTTCAGAGGTGTCGGCATTCCCGGCAGCCTTAGCATCATCTAACCGTTTTTGGTGTAATTCAACTAAACCACGACCCGCCGGCCCCCAACCGTTACCAATCAAAAAGGTTCCGCCGGCTTTGATTTGTTGGGTGAACGCCTGGTTGGCGAAGGTTTGTGCGTAAGCACTATGGGTCACGGTAAAACTGACATTACCCACGGTACCTGGCGTGGTTGCCGTACCCGTCATTTGTGCGACACCGTCCAGCATCAACACCGGTTGATTGGAGCCGTTGTAGGTAATGGTCAGGCGTTTGCCGTAAATCGCGTCCGAGGTGTAGGTTTTATCGATGCCTTGGTATTGGAGTCTCAGCGTAGGCTTGTAATTGGCCGGGACATCCGTGGCCCATTCGGTTAGGGCCACGGTGGTATCTTGGTATGGCAGCACGGTTTGACGCAGATTGCCGCCGCTATGTGGCGTAATGGTCATGCCGCCCACCGCATCATCCAGCGCACCGGCAGGTTGGTTGGTGCGTAAATAATTGGTCAGGTTGGTGGCATAGGTGTTCAAGTTGTTGCGAATATTGGTGCGATTGACCCCCTGGATATAATCTGTCGTTAGGGTCGCGCCGGTTTTCGCTTGTGTCAAATAGGTGGCGGCGTTGTAGCCGCTGGCCGTGGTCAGATTAATCCCGGCCTTAACTGTGTGCGGTTTATAGCTAGGATCGAAGTAGTAATTGGTACCGCCAATATTGACTTTGACCCATACATGATCGAACTTCATGCTGACCAAGGCGGCGGTTGAACCAGGACAACTGCCGGCCGCCGTCGCGGTTACCGAGGCAATCGGCACTTGACCTTGACCCAAAAGATTTAAAACCGCACAGACATTCGAGGTATCAACGCCCAGCCACGTATTGACTTGGGCGGCTGTCAGGTTGACCCGACCCTTGACATAGCTGGCCGTGTATCCGGCTTGCCGCAATAACGACACCATCAGTGTTGCTTGGTCGAAAGCAGTGCCTTGGCTATCAAGGATCGCCCCCACCGCACCTTTTTGCACACCCCACATCGGATAGTATTCGATGTTGTTGCGGACGTATTCGTAGATCAAATCCGGATTATTTTTCAGCGCACGGGCCAATTCGGCAATGGAGGCCGGACCGGTCGGCGCGGTATCGCCGCTGATGCGTAGCGCGCTGGTGGTTAATAGTGTATCGGTGGTCGGTGCTGCTGCTGATTGAGGCTGATTTAAGTCGGCGGGTAAGGCCTGACTTTGTATGGCTTGTTCGGACTCCAGTGGCGTTACCGGCGTGAAAATAGCTCGATTAACGCCGGGCAGCTGCACTGTTTGTCCGCTAGGTGCGGCTACGGCGACCGGCTTTTTAGTTTTACCTCTAACTGATGAAGTCGTCGGCGTATCGGTCACGGCCGGCACTCCCCCGCCAAACGAGATATTACCCTCCGCCTGAACCGTCCCGACCATCAACAGCAAAGCGAGCGAAACTACACTATTTACTTGCCAACGTAACATATCCGTATACTCCATTCGTGCAGGGCCGGTCAGAACTGATCCTTCAAGCCTTTAGATTTAATAAATATTGAATAAAACAAACAGCCGCACTAAGGCTTCGCCTGAGAATAGGCGAAGCCCTCTAACGCAAAAAATCTAGGGAATTTACTCGACTAACTAGGGGCGCCGCTGATCACATAACTACTGCGATTGCCGGCGGCATCGTAGACATAGGCAATCACGACGCCCGTGCTGTAGGCGGCTTGGGTAATACGACCCAGCGTGTCATAGGTGTAGGTAACAGACCCTGCCCAGGCAGGTCCCATCAGACCGGCCAAAAGCAACCCCGCAAAAAAACGCCGCCTGATGGCGGCCATGTCCAACTGAATTTTGGGATTACCCACACGCAACACAGAACTGCTCATCGTTTTCCCTCTTGAGTGATCGTATTTAAAAAATGTATAGCGAAACGCTTTAGAAAACCAGCGCTTGAAGCGGTCCTTCTGTGCCGATAGGTTTTGTTTATTGCCGGCCTACACGCCATACCTACGAGCTAGGTCTGTCGAAAACACGTGAACTTGGTGTGTTTCTAATGCCTGGGGAACAAATTCAATCAAGACTAACCATCTATGCAACTGGGTTTGTAATCTAGCTAAAAATTTCGTACCCTGCAAGCATATTTTAAAAAAAATTACTGCCCGGCCGGTTCAAGATTGAACTTATTGAGAAATTACATAGCACCTCAATTTAGTGAGGCCTTCTCAAGGGTCAAC